>JAFSFF010000526.1 GCA_017435375.1 Thermoguttaceae bacterium | reverse complement strand
TAAAGCGTTTCGCCGCCTTCCGGCGCGGTCGTCAACGTCGAGCCTTCTTTCAGGAGGTAATCGACTTCAAGGCTTTCGTCGTCGACGATTTGCGAACCGACCGTCGCGTAAAGTTTGAATTCGACGTCCGCGACCGCGACGTTCGTCTTCTTAAATTCGACCGTCTTCGTTTCGGTATCGACGGCGCAGGGTTCCGTCGTGCGGAACGAACCGGCGACGTATTCGACGACGATCGATTCGGAGAGGGTTCCGGTCGTCGTTCCGATCGTAACAAGCGAACCGACGCCGAGCGTAAACTTCGCGCCGTCGACGAGTTCGAAGGAACTCGGAACCGTCGTTCCGAGGAGCGCGGCGGCTTCGCGGAGCGAAATCTTGCCGTCGTGGGCGTCGACCGCGTCGACCGTCGTCGTAACGACGATCGCTTTTTCGGCGAGCCATCGTTCTTGGAACGCGTCGTTTTCCGACCATTCGCCGTTCGCCAAGACCGCTTCGGCGACGTCGTTCGTCGCGTAAGTCGGGAGCGCTTCCAATTTCGTCAGGCGTTCGTCGGCGCCGAGGAGGTCGGCGAGTTCTTGCATCGTAACGCGCCCGTCGGAAACGGCGACGTCTTGCGTTTCGTCGCTCGGGAATCCGGCTTCCGGTTGCGCGTCGGTTTCCGCGTCTTCGTCGACGACCGGGCCGACCTTTTGCAGTTCGGCGATTCCGGCGGTCAGCGCGAGGCTAAATTCGGAACGTTGCATCACGCCGACCGGCGAAATTTGGCCGTTCGCGCCGGCGGTCAGGACGCTCGTTTGCGCCGGACGGGCCGACGCGCCGTTCTTCGTCGAATTCGTCAACGAATCGGCGAACGCTTTGTAGTTGATCGCCGTTTCTTCGACGTCTTTCGCGACTTGGCCGCCGTCGAGGAAGAAGAGCTTCGAACCGGCGGCGATTTCGTCGAACGCGGCGGTCAGCTCAAGACTCGAAACGTATTGCGAACGTTGCGAACCGTGCGTTTTCAAATAGCCGACCGCGTCGCCGCCGACAAAACCGGCGGAGCCGCCGCCCGCGAAGTAGAAAACGATAACGTCGTTGTCGTCCGAAACCGAGGCGACTTCGTTCAGCGCGTTCAAAACGGCGGTTTTCGTCGCGGCGTCGTTCTTCAGGAGGGTAATATTTTCTGCGGCCCATTGCGGGTCGGCGAGGAGCGCGTCGCGGAACGCTTCGGCGTCGTTCGCGGCGGCGGTCAGGTCGTTGGCGGAACCCGGGTAGTCGGAGACGCCGACGATCACCGCGCGGTAAACGACTTCGTTCAGGAAGTCGGCGGTCGTTTTTTCAACGCTCGCGCAGAGCCAACCGTCTTCCAAGACGGCGCCTTCCGGCGCGACGAAATCTTCGTCCTCGGTGAAGTAGTTTTTGACTTGAAGTTGGAACTCGTACTTCGTTCCGGCTTCGAGACCGGCGATCTTGCAACCGGTCGCGGCGCGGTCGTAAGTTCCGGCGACGATCCATTCGCCCGGGTTTCCGTCGGCGTCGAGCGCGCGGTAACGGACGCGAACGTCGGAGACGTAATCGCTATTCGGAATTTGCCAATTCAACGTCGCGACGGAGTTCAGGAGCGTAACGGCGTCCTTGCCCAACGTCGTCGTTTCGTCGTTGAAGTAGTCTTGCGGGTCGGTCGGAACGACGGCGCCGGATTGCGTGAATCCGCCGAGTTCCAAGTCGTAACGGTTCGCCGAACCGTTGAATCCGGCGACGCGAACGAAGTACGTTCCTTCGGTGATCGAGCGATTCGCTTTGCCGCCGGACGCCGCGTTGACGTCGGCGAAGTTAATCGTTTCGACGTCGGAAACGCCCGAGCTTTTGCCGACGAGTTGCAGCGTGTAAGCGCCGGTCGCGTAGGCTTCTTCGAACGTCGAGTTCGGGTCGTTCAAGATCGCTTTGTAGAGATAGAGGTCGAGGTCGCCGGTCGTGTTGGCCGGATTCGCCGAATCGAGCAAAATGCGAACGTAAGCGTTTTCGTAGTTTTGCGTTTCGGCGTTCGCGTCGTCTTTCAGGTCGAACTTGAACCAGTCGGCGATCGGCGCGTCGCTCGCGTCGGTTTTGCCGGTAACGCTCAAGTTTTCGATAACGCGATTCAAGAGCGCGTCGCCGTTTTCGTCGACGACGACTTCGCCGTTTTCGTTCAACATCGGACGAAGGTTTTCGATGTTCGCGACGCCGAGATCCGGATTCGTTTCGCGCGGATTTTCGTTTTCAACGACTTCCGACGGATTGGCGTTCGGCGCGAACTTGTCTTCGTCCATATTGTCGAGCGCGAAGTACGCCGTCGCAATATTGTTGTCGACGAGGTATTCGATTTCTTTCGCGACGCCGTCGTTCGCGACGTAATCGTCGGCGACGGAGCCGTCCGCGAGAGGCGTTCCGAACGCTTTCGTCAACGTAACGACGCCGTTTCCGCGGTTAAGCGTCGCGGTCGAACCGACGTTCGTCGCGACCGCGTTTCCGTCGGCGTCGACGAACGCGCCGTTTTGGTAGGTCGCTTCGACGCCGTCGACGACGACCGTTTCGCCTTCAAAGAAGGAGAACGGTTCGCTCGCGTTTTCGGCGTAGAAGGCGCCGAGTTCGTAGTTCGCCGGGTTCAAAACGATCGCGACCGCGTTCTTCGCCAACGCGCTCGAATCGAAGTATTTGCCCGCCAACGAAGCCGGGTCGGAAACGGCGCCGATATTGAAGTCGGCGACCGTCAGAGCTTCGCCCGCGCTCATATCGAGGGCGGTCGTGAAGAGCGAGATCAAGCGTTCGCGCGTCGAAGCGAGCATTCCTTTAACGTTCGCTTCGGAGTTCAACGCGGCGACGACGTCGTCGGCGTCGACGAGCGCGCCGTTAATATAAAGGGCGAGCGCGGCGCCGGGATAGTCGGCGTTTTCGGAAATCGCGACGGAGTAATTCAGGTAAATATCCGTGTCGGCGCCGATCGTCGTTTCGTTTTGGAAGACTTCGGTTTCGGAAGCGGATTGCTTTTGCGTCGTAACGACGAGCGGGGATTCCCAAGCGGAATCGGCCGGGGCTTCGAGACGCGCGTCCGGAACGTCGCAAACGCCCGGAACGAGTTCGAGTTTGTAACCGACGTTGCTCGCGCCTTTGAACCCGACGATTTTAACGAAGTAAACGCCGGCGTCCAACCCTTCGAGCGAAATCGACTCGACGTTGTCGACGACTTTTTCGCTGCGCGTAACAAGTTTGTAGCCGCGCGGATCCGTATCGTCGGCTTTATAAAGGTAGACGTCGAGGTCGCCGTCGTTCGTTTGGACGAACTTCGATTTGTAATAAAGGTTGACGGCGCTGTCGGCGGTTCCTTCGGCGGTCATTTCGAAGCGGAACCAGTCGACTTCCGACGTTTCGTTGCGGTTGTATTGCTTCAAAACGAGGTCGGTCAAGACGGTCGGGCCAAAGAGAACGCCGAGGTTGCCGTTCGTTCCGACCGGCGCGTTCGCGACGTCTTCGAATTCGTCGTTTTGTTCGAAGCTGTCGTCGAAACCGGCGTGGAAGGTCAGTTTGTAACCGTCGTTAATTTGCCCGGCGGCGGTCGGGTTCGCGAATTCCACCTTGAGGTAGAATTGGTTTTCGCCGTAACCGCCCGGGTTCAAACCGGCGAGCGAAATACGATGGCGGCAGGTCGTCGTCGCGTAAGTTTTGCCGTCTTCGCCGACGTTGTAGATCGTTTCCTTCGAGAAGGTCGCGTCGTAACGGCCCGGTTCGTAACCGTAAAGTTCCGGATCGATCGGCGACAGCGAGCCGTCTTCGCCGCGGAGGTACAACGTAACGTCCAACGGCGCGACGCCGTAAGCGTCTTCGTATTCAAGGAGAATATAGTCGGAGTTCGACGCGGTTTGTCCGAGCGAAAACGCGTAATAGTCGACCGGGTCGGCGCTCGAGTCGGCGTTCGGCGCGTCGGAGTAAAGCGTCAAATTTTCGAGAACGAGAACGTTCCCTTCGATCGAACGGTCGGCGGACGAATCCCCGACGATCGCGTCGATTTCGCCGAGGTCGGCTTTCGGATTGGCGACGACGTCCGCGAGCGTGTCGTTCTTTTCATAAATGTCGGCTTCGACGCCGTAACCGGGCATACGCTCGAGCGTCGTGAACGAGTAAACGTAGGGAACTTGACCTTCGGCGGCGTTCGTTCCGACGATACGGTACGCGCCGGTTTCGCCGATCGAATTATCCCAAACGACCGGAAGCGTGCGAATTTCGCCTTCGGTCGTCGAAACGATCATACCGGAGTAGTAGCCTTTGTCGTTTTCGTTATAGAAACCGTCGGCGTCGTCGGTCGTGAATCCCCAGAGGGTAACCCATTCTTTTTCCGGCTGTTGCGTCAACGCGTTCGTCGCGTCGCCGGCGATCGTCGAGAAACGGATTTCAACGCCGACCGCGCCGCCGTTCGCGAGATACTCGGTTTGAATCCCGTAGAACGGCGAGATAATATCGGACGCGAGGATTTCGCGGCAGTAGTCGGAGTAATCGCCCCAAGTTCCGGTATTCGCCGGGAAGAGATTGCCGGCGGTCGACTCTTCGTCGAGTTGCGCCCAACCTTCTTGACCTTGCGGCATATACTCGGCGGAACCGTTCATAAACCAAGCGAGCCCGTAAAGGAGCGACGATTGGTCGTTCGTGAACGCGTCGGTGAAGTAATCGAACACTTGATTTTCCGGCTTAACGTCGGAATCCGGGTCGACCGCTTCGGAAGACGGGCCCCAACCGGCGTAGGTCAGCATATTCGCGAGAGTCGCGGCCCAGCCCATTTCGCTGTATTCGGTAACGTATTGGAGAAGCTCTTCCACTCGGTCGTCGCCGTCAAATTCGGGCATAATCGAAACGGCGATATCGGGCGCGGAGGCGACCGGGGTTTCGTCCGCGATCGTCGCGTTCGAAACGAGGTCGCCGACGGTCGCTTGGAACGATTCCGGCTTCGAAACGAGCGTCGTTTCTTCGAAAGTTCCGTTCGAAACGGAGAAGGTCGGCGCGGCGGCTTTGACTTCGGTCAGCGCGGAAAGGTCGAACTCGACGACCGGCCCGGCGAGGGTCGCCGTTTGAGCGGCTTCGGCGTTCGCCGCGGCCAACAGCGTCGGATCGACGGCGAGCAACTGCCGATCTTCCAACGGTTCCATACCCAAACGACGCGACGGCGCGTTCGTCTTTTTCTTCGAGTTAAAAACGCGATTCACAAGACCGGACAGAAATTGCTTACCTTGTTGCGACATTGTGTTCATTCCTTGAGTAAATAATAACCGAACGCGGCGCGAACGAACGAAAGCGGATCCAAACCTTCGTCGACGCCAAACCGCGCGCCTTTTTTCTCTTTTTTACCGCCGTATTTTAACGTTAAGTAATCGATACGATCGAAACCTCGAACCGAACGAGCCGATTCAAGGCCGACGACCGAGACCGACGGCGCGCTCTTCCAAAGGAAAAAAGACGCGCTCCGACGTCGTCCCGTCCCCCCGTCGCACTCGACGTCGAGACGGGCGTTCGCAACCGACGCGCTCTTCCCCTCCGAACGAGTCGAAGGACGTCGAAAAGGAAATCGCCGGTCGTCGCGGCGTTCGATTTCCTTTGGACGCGCAGGTCGCCTATTGGGACGTATTCTTATTTAGTTTAACGTAACTTGTCAAAAAATACTATATAAAAATAAAAATTTTTTAGCGACCGGCGCGTTTTGGTCGTCGGTCGTTCGGGATACGCCGATTTTACCAATAAAGCCGACGCGTCCGAAAAACGCTTCTTTGCCGAAAAGAGCCGAAATTCCCGGCTTTTTTCTCAAACGTTTTTCGAAAAAAGAACCGAAAATTTCCCCATTTTAACCGTCTTGCCCAGTCCCCGCAAACCTCCCTTTTGTTCGTCGTTAACACGACGCGGACAAAACGCCGCTCTTTTCGACGTTTCACTCGCCCAGGCGTTCCGAAAAAACGCCGCGGCGAATCAAAAAGAAAGAAAAAAACGCGAAAAACCGGGCGAAAATCTCCGACGCCGCCGCGACGCTTCGAAAACGAGTCGAAAGCGCGGAAATTGTTCGCCGTCCCGATTGCAAAATTTTCCGCTTGGACTAAAATAGAGGCAATGGATTTTGGAGCGGAGCGGATCGACGCGTTCTTTCGACCGTTTTCGCCGCCCCGCCCCTCTTTCGTCGACCGTTGAAATCGCGACTTTTAAAACGCTTCCGCGCCGCGAGGTTTTCTCGTCGCCGGGCATTGCTCGTCGTTGGGGCGCCGATTTTCCCGATTTCGACATTTTATCCAAACAGAAAGGTTTTCCCAATATGACGACCGCGCTTGACAGTCCTTCGCGTCCGAACACGGATATTAAACGAGTCGCTATCCTCTTCTCCGGCGGGCCGGCCCCGGCCGCGAACGCCGTCATCGGCGGCGCCGCGATCTGCTTCGCTCGCGCCGGTATCGAAGTTTACGGTATGCTCAACGGCTACACGCACCTCGTCGACTACAAAGAAGGCGACGTCCTGAAAGAAGGCGAAGCGTACGTCCGTCTCGACAAATGCACCGCCGAAGGGCTCCGCACCCGTCAAGGCATCTGCATCGGCACCGCGCGCGCCAACCCGGGCAAACACCTCAAAACGCCGGCCGACCTCGAAGACGTCGAAAAGCTCGCCCCGATGGAAACCGTCTACCAAGCGCTCTGCTCGCTCGGTATCGACGCGCTCGTCTCGATCGGCGGCGACGACACGCTCACGACCGCCGCGAAGTTCAAGCTCTTTATGGACCGCAAACCGGCCGACGCGAAACGCATTAAGGTCGTCCACCTCCCGAAAACGATCGACAACGACTACGAAGGCATTCCGTTCACGTTCGGTTACTTCACCGCGGTCGAACTCCTCGCGAAACAAGTTCGCAACCTCTTGGCGGACAGCGAAGCGGCGGGCGCCGGTTTCGTTTGCCAACTGATGGGCCGCGCCGCGGCTTGGTTGGCTTACGGCGCTTCGATCGCCGGCGAAGCCAGCGCGGTCGTCGGGCTCGAAGATATCGACGAAAGCTGGAAAACGACCGAAGTTACGATCGACCCGGAAACCGGCAAGGAAGTCCTCGACGCGGACGGCAAACCGGTCATGCGCACGATCGTCGATATGTCGCACGTCGTTAATCACTTGGTCGACCTCGTGATCGCTCGCGAAAAAGAAGGCAAAAAAGCGTTCGTCGCGATCATCTCCGAAGGCGTCGCCGAATTCCTTCCGCAAGAAGAAATCAAAAAGTGCATTTCGATGGACGAATACAAATCGCTCAAACCGGACACCTTCGGGCACTTCCCGGTTTCGCAGCTCAAATACTCGTCCCGTTTGGGCCGTTTGATGGCGGAAGAATACAAACGCCGCACCGGCAAGAGCCGCAAATTCAACGGTTTGCAATTCGGTTACGAAGTTCG
>JAFSFF010000525.1 GCA_017435375.1 Thermoguttaceae bacterium | reverse complement strand
GGGGGAGGAAATCAAATCGCGTTAAGCGATCTTTTTATCGTACACGCGGTACGTTTTGTTGCGGACGGCGCCGCCTTTTTCCAAACTTCCGCGCGAATATTGATTCGATTCGAGCACCCAAGAGAACTCCGCCTCCTGGACGCCGCACTCGAGCGTTTTCGGCACCAACGCGTTCAAAAGAACGAGCCCAAGCCCGGTCATTTGGTACTCCGGCAAAACGTTCGTGCTGATGATGCGCATCCGTTTGATTTCCGAACGTTTCCGCAATAATTTCAGAAAACCGAACGGGAATAAACGTCCGTTAATCGCCTTAATTCGCGGGTTGTAGTCCGGCAAACAGAACGTCGCGCCGACCGTTTTCCCGTCGACTTCGGCGACGATAGCCAACTCCGGCACCATCAAATACTTCATCGAAGCGGCCATCTCGCGCAACTCGGCGTCGGAAAACGGCACGAAGCCCCAAGTATTCGAAAGCGAACGGTTGTAAATTTCCAGAAACATGCGCACGTCGGCCTCGAAATTCTTTTTATCGAGCGGACGCAACTTCACGTCGTACCGTTCTTGAATCATTTCGGCGGTTCGCAAGTAGCGTTCGCGCACTTTCGGCAACATGTCGATTTCGCCCCAATACGCGTACAAGTCCTGCGACTTTGCAAAGCCGACGTTCTCGAAAAGCCGCTCGTAATACGCCGGGTTATACGTCATCATAAAGAACGGCGACGAATCGAAGCCCTCGATCAATAGGCCGACGGTGTGATTCATCGACGGATTCATCGGGCCGCGCATCGTTTCGCATCCCCGCTCTTTCAGCCAATCGGCGGCGGCGGCGAAGAGCGCGTCGGCGACGGCTTGGTCGTCGATCGATTCGTAAAACCCAAAAAATCCGACTTTATCGTTGTAACGCTCAAGGTGTCCGACGTTCAAAATCGCCGCGATTCGCCCGACGACTTTACCGTCGCGCTCGGCTAAAAAGGTCTGAATTTGGTTCCGTTCGTAAAACGGCTCCTTCGCGTACCCTAGAAGCCCCTTTTCATTAGCCAGGAGCGGCGGAATCCAATGCGGGTCGTTTTTATAAATTTCCCAAGGAAACAACAAAAAGCGTTTTTTATCCCGTCTTGAAGTCGGCGTTATAATCTTGATTTCGCTCATAATTAGGCGATTCCCGTTCGCACATAACCAACGCGCCGTCGACCGCGGCGTCGTTTCAATTTTAGCGGAAACGCGCTCGTTTCCGTCGATATTGGAGGTTTATTGTTGTTCCTTCCAAACGTTGAAGGAGGCGCGTTTTTCAAAGGGCAAACGCTCGGCTTTCGTCGGTTCCGACGGCGCGACGCCGATCGGCAACACGATTTGGACGCGTTTTCCCTCCGGAATTTGGAGAAGTCGGGCGATTTTTTCGGCGTTTTGGTCGCGACGCAACACGCCGTCGAGCCAAACGGAGTGGAACCCGAGCGCCGTGATCGCGAGCAACATATTTTGAACGGCGGCGGCGCAATCCTCCTTATAAAAGGACATATCGGCGAAAACGGGCCGTTCGTCCGCGACGCAAACGATCGCCGCTTTCGCCGTTTTGCAAACCGGCGTCGGCATAAACTCCGCGATTTTCGCAAGAATCGCCGGATCGTCGACCGCGACGAAAGACGGCGATTGCGCGTTGCAAGCCGTCGGCGCTTCGATCGCCGCTTCGAGAATCTTCGTCAACGCTTCCCGCGAAACCGGAGCGTCGGTAAATTCGCCGCGATAACAACGTCGTCGAGCGATCGCTTCAAAAATTTCCATCGTGCATCCTTTCAGTTTTTTCGTCTTATTCGACGCAACCGTTAAATTTTACGTCGCGCCGCGCCGCGTTTAAAGACCGACGCCGTCGAATAAATTCGACGTTTTCTCGCCTCGACGTTCAATCGAAACGCCAAAACGCCGAAGTTAACGATTTTAGCGACAAAAACCGCGGTAAACGTCGTTTTGCCGCTAAAATCGTCAAACGCGCCGTCGCTTTCGTTATTTTACTGCGAAATATGGAAGAGCAACACGTCGCCTTCTTGAACGACGTACTCCTTCGTTTCGCGGTGATTAAGTCCGGCGGCCTTGACTTCGCGCTCGCTTCCGAGTCGAATCAGGTCGTCGCAAGCGATCACTTCGCAGCGGATGAACTTCTTGATGAAATCGGTGTGAATCTTCCCGGCCGCCTCGACCGCGGAGCTGTTTTTGCGCGTCAGCCAACTGCGCACTTCCTTATCGCCGGCGGTCAAGAAGACCATTTGGCCGGAAGCGTCCATCAGCGTTCGGACGACTTTGTCGCGTCCGACGCGGGTCAGCCCCATTTCTTCGAGGAAAGCCTCCGCTTCCTCCGGCGCCATCTTCGACAATTCTAACTCAAGCCCGACCGAAACGGCGAGAACCGGCTCTTTTTCCGTCGCCAATTTATTATATTGTTCGAAATCGGTTTCGTCGTCGCCGGTGTTGACGAGAATCATTCGGCGCTTTTCGGTCAAGAAGCGGAAGGAGCGCGTCGCTTTGTATTGCTCTTCCGTCATTTCTTCGGCGAGGAGCGGATTCCCGGCTTCGAGACGTTCGCGGACGACTTTCAACGTTTCGTATTCGATTTCGAGCGCTTCTTGCTCTTCCTTCGAGCGGCGGCGCTTGAACTGTTCTTCGATCTTTTCGATTCGATTCGTCGCGATTTCGAGGTCGGCGAGAACCATATCTTCGACGAACGCTTGCATTTCCGCGTCGACTTTCGACCCGTCGAACGCCGGAACGACGCAAACCAAGTAGTCGGCTTCGCGAAGGTGCGCCAATTTCGCGACGTTGCCGACGTGATCGCGGTTAAGACCGGGCGTGTCGACGATTTCCATCGCGGCGTAAGTAACCTTTTTCGGCTTGTAAATTTCGCAAAGCGCCGCGACGCGCGGTTCCGGAATCGTCGCCATCGCCGACTGCGACGAGTGAACCGCCGACGGATCGGGCGTCGCGCCGCTCAACCACTCGAATAAGGAACTTTTACCGCTGCCCGCGTACCCAACCAATCCAACTTTCATATCGAACTCT
>JAFSFF010000524.1 GCA_017435375.1 Thermoguttaceae bacterium | reverse complement strand
GAGTTGGTCGAGAACGCGCACATGAGCGCGGCGGTCGACCCGCTCGGCGACGAAACGTACTTGCACGCGAACCTTTGGACGTTGGCGCGCAAACGTTTTATGTGGTTGGCGATTCTTCTCTTCGGCGCGATCACGACGGCGATCATTTTGAAGTTTTTCAACAACGTAACGGAGCAGGTCGTTTGGCTGGTCGCGTTCCTCCCGATGGTCGTTTCGAGCGGCGGGAATTGCGGCGGTCAAGCGGCGACGCTGGTCGTAACGGCGTTGGCGACGGATGAAATTTCGCTCGAAGACTGGAAAAAGATCGCGCGTCGTGAAACGGCGATGGGCGCGATTCTCGGCGCCTTGATGGCGGTCTGCGGTTACGTGAACGCGATTCTTATTTACGCGTTCGGCGAAGGAAGCGTTAGTTTTATCGACTTGCTTATCGTTCCGTTAGCGGTTTTTTGCGTCGTTTTTATCAGCAACTTAGTCGGCGCGCTGTTGCCGTTGCTCTTTAAGAAGATGCGCCTCGACCCGGCGTTGATGAGCAATCCGTTCGTCGCCGGTTTGTCGGACGCGCTCGGGACGTTCGTCTACCTCTGGCTGGCGTTGCTCCTGATTATGCCGTTCGCGGCGTAACCGTCGAATCGTCGCCTTTTCCTTTTTCCTCGCCGCCGTTCGGACGCAAGGTCGCGAACGGCGGCGTTTTTTCTTCCTTTTTCTTTCTCCGCGACGCCGCTTTTAGCCGTTACTTCGGCGCTTTGCGTCCCAAAACGACGCGCAGCCCGGTATAGACTTGCGCCTGTCCCCTCGACAGCTCGCGCGAATCCGAGCAACATCTTGACGGCCAAGCGGCCCAATATCCGCCGCGAGAAACTCGCTCCAAAGCGCCGAATTCCGTCTCGACGGGTTCAAGCTCCTCGATCGTCCATTCCGCGACGTTGCCTAGCATATCGTAAATTCCCCAAGGATTCGGTTCGAACAAGCCGACCTCGACCGGACGAAAAATCTCTTTTGGCAAAGGCTTCCAGCTATCTCGATCGCGCTTGTGGACGCCGACGGGCGCGATTCTGAACGCCATCCTTTCCCACGCGCTATCGTTAGAGTGCGCTTTGTCGCAATCCCATTCGTCCCCCCAATAATAACGGGTCGTCGTTCCGGCGCGGCAAGCCTGTTCCCACTCCGCTTCGGTCGGGAGTCGAAACTCGAACCCCTCGGGCGCGACTCCGGCGTCGTTCAATTTTCCGACAAAATCTTGCGCCATTTGCCAAGAAACGTAGTCCGTCGGAAATCTTTCCGCGTCGACTTTCTTCCAACGTTCCACGCAACGTCGAACGGCGGGATCGTCCGCGTATTTTTCCGGAATTTTGGCCGTCCACGGCTGCGGCGGGCCCGGCGTATCGGACTCGGGCCCCCATTGGCTCTGATCTCGTCCGACGACCGCTTTCCACATCGCGCAGGTAACTTCCGTTTCGAGCGTCCAATAGCCGTCGTCGACGACGAGAACTTTCGGGGCGTCGGGCGTCCCGACCTCGAGCGAGCCGCCGGGACAATACCGAAACGCGAACTCGACGCCGTTAATATCGAGCGTTTTCCGCGTCCCCGGTTCGTGTTCCGCGTTCCAATCGTCCGCCGAAACCGCCGTCGCCGCGACGCTCGAAGCGGAGCCGTTCGCCGCCGTTTCTTGCGCCCAACCGAGGTTAACCGTTCCGCCGAGGAGAGCCGCGAACGCGACGCCGGCCCCCAATTTTAACGTTTTCCGCGCCGTTATCGTCGTTTTAACCGTCATTGTCTTTCCTCCGATTTGCGTTTTTCGCGAACCCGAGCGGCGTTTCAAGCGTCGCTCTTATATATTACATTGTTTAATATAACGGAGCGAATTCCGCAAGTCAAGCGTTTTTCGAAAAAATTTTGACATAACGTCGCTAAATATTCTTTCCGCGCCGTTCCAACGCCTCGTCGCGGCGGCCCCCCATTTTAGAAGTTATTCGTCGCTTGTTGCGCCAAGACGGCGATTTCGTTCGCTCGCCCATTTTTTAACGCCGCGACCGACGCTTTTTCGCCGCCTGCGCCTCTCGCCGCGCTTCCGCCCAAAGAGTCGGCGACGACGCGCTTTTCGAAAGCGTCGTTTTCTCCGGCGACGCGAGTTCGCCCCGGAACTCGACCGGCGTTTCTTTTACTATTTTGCTCAAACCTCGCGTTTCCCCAAACGCGCGGCTTAGCGCCGACGGCGAAAACAACGGTTTTGGGCCTTTTCTTTCGTTAAACGCAATTTCGAAGCGGTTCCAACGTCCGATTTTCTTTGGCGACGACATTTTTTCTCCGTTTGACTCCGACCGACGATTCGAATTCGCTCGTTCCGCCCCGCCGACGCGGCGGGTTCGCCGAGCTTAATGAAACTTGTCGGAATCGCCGCGGACGCCGGGAGGCCGGTTTGCGCCCGAGAAAAAATTTTTTCAAAATTTTTCGCCGCTCAACGCCCTCGTTTTTGAAATCGGACGCGCGCCGCCCCAATAAACCGGGAAAGTCGCGCAAAATTTATCGCGACGTTCGAGTCGGCGAAGGTCAAACGCCGCAACCGCGCAAAATTTATCGCCGCGTTTAAACGGCGAAGACTCGACGAAGCGTCGCGGTTATTCGTTTAACGGTTGGTCGACGCAGAAAACGTTCGGCGCGCCTACGTCGAGCGTTAAAGAAGCGGAACTCGAACTTACTCGCGGGCGGTCGCCTATTTATTCGCGCCCCAAGTTTCGGAACGCTCGACTCGGACGGAGCTATCGTTTCTTGGTCGCCGAACGCTTTGAGCCGGTTCCGCAACGCTCGGCGGAGCGCTTTGTTCGTTTTGTCCCTTTTAACGGTCGACGCGTTCGCCCGCGCCTTCGCCGCCCGTCTTTTTATTTACGAATCGCGATCGAGACGCGGCGCAAGTTTTCCTCGACGTTGCGTCGGCGCCGCTCGACTTCGTTTAAACGTCGTCGGTCGTTTTCATTAGCGCCGTCCGAAACGGGTCGAAGAGAAAACGCGTTCCGGCGACCGTTCTTATCTCGCGACAAAGCGAAAAGAGGAGCGCGCCGGAACGTCCGACGCGCTCTTAATAAATTTTAGAAAATAACGCTCTCAAATTCCGAGCCGCCTCCCGCCGAATATTTTTTCGCTCGGGCGCCGCTAGGCTCAAAACGGCGTCCGAACATCGGGTCAAACGTCGAACCGTTCCAACGCGCGGCGGCGTTTCCGCGTTGCCGCGGCTCAATAAGCGGGATAAGAGACGCTAGCCCAAAGCTCGAAAAAGAATGCGAGTAAGATAATTAACCCAACGCCCCGCCGGCAGCAGAAATCAGTCCGCCGCTTTCCAAGCTCTCTTAGGAACGACAACTCGCTTTGCGCCCGCCGTTTTTCAGATTATTTTGGAAATCCAATTCCCTTTGCCTCCCGACATTGCGCTTCCGCTCAACGTCGCGCTTTGCGGCGCACGCAAACGAGTTGCTTCTCCCATTGCGCCTTACTTTCAAAGCGCGACGCGTCGGCGCTCCTTCCCTGCGACGTTCGCAAGCGAATTTCTTTCCCTTTGCAATCCAATATACAAAGCGCGCCGACGCGATAAAGCCAAGCATTTTACAGACGTTCAACCTCGCGCCGCCAATAGACGCAACATTCCGCTAACGAGATTATTCGACCGGCTCTTACAGCGCGCGGCGCCGCGTTCGCCTCCGGCCTTCGAGGCGGTTTCAATCCGCGCGCCCCTTGCGGGACGCGACAAAAGTCATCCAGCACGACAACCGGCGCTCTCTCGTTTCAATCCACGCGCCCCTTGCGGAGCGCGACATCCAGCACGTCGCGCCAAGGGCCGCCAAACCGTTGCGTTTCAATCCACGCGCCCCTTGCGGGGCGCGACGGTTACTTGCACCATACCTTCCGGCGACTGCTTGGTTTCAATCCACGCGCCCCTTGCGGGGCGCGACTACTTGCTCAAAATAGACCCGACGGAGTATCCCGTTTCAATCCACGCGCCCCTCGCGGGGCGCGACGCGAACGAATACGCCGTCGCGCTCGCGGCAAAGGAGTTTCAATCCACGCGCCCCTTGCGGGGCGCGACGATAACAACCGGCGCAGAACTATTAGAGTTAAGGTTTCAATCCACGCGCCCCTT
>JAFSFF010000058.1 GCA_017435375.1 Thermoguttaceae bacterium | reverse complement strand
GTCGACGGATCGGCAAGTTCCGCGCCCAACGTCGACTCGTCGAGAAGTTCCGCGTCGGCGGGCGGCGTCGATAGATCGCCGGCGCTGAGAAGATCGGGAATTTCCGACGAAGCGACCGGCGCCGGGGTCAAGGCTTGCGTTTGACGAATCGGATATTGAGCGCGCTTGCCAACCTTGGCCGCCGATTTCGCTTTCAAATCGACGATGGCGCGACCGCTCGGGCTCGTCCAAGAGGACGACGCGACCGGAATCGAGTCGAGATTGTTCGACGAACGCGAACGTCCGTTTTCGGCGGCGAAGCTCGACCCGGCGGCCAAGAGAAGCGCCGCGCAAGCGCCGACGGCGCCGACGTTTTTCGCCTTCATAAGACGCGCCAACGTTTCCAAAACGCCGCGACGCGATTCGTTTTCGCCGTTCGCGCAACCGTTATTCTTTTCCCAATTCTTCAACTCGCTCATCGTTATCCTCATCCGTATCTTCGATAAGACGCTCGCCAACGCGGGGCGTAAAATTTGACAAGTTCGACCGACGACGCTCAATGCGCTCGGTCGCGCCGCAAGTCGGCGACCGTTTTTCCGAAACCGTCGAGTCGCTCGCGTTGCTTTTCGTTTTAAGTCGGCGAGAGCGAAAGCTCGAGGCGTCGTTACTATTCTTTTCGACCGCGAACCGTCAAACTTTTACAAAATAATCCAAAAAATCGATAAAATCGGAATATTTTATCAATTTTATCAAAACCAACGACCGCGCATAAGAAAAAATAAGACAATCTGCGTTCTTAAACGCTCGTCCAAACGCCGTATCGTCGTTTGATTCCGTCGTTTTAGTTCTAAAAACGCATTAATCTCCGCGCTAACTCAAACTAAAACGTTATTCTAAAACCGCCGCGACGCGCCAAGAAGAAAAAAACGACGCCGAAACTCCTTACGCTAAATAAAGGATCCAACTTCGGCGTCGACGCTAAAAAAGACGAATCGTTTCCGACGTTTATTCAATTTCCGCCAAAAATTCGTCGACCGTCGGCGCGCCGCCGAAGAGCGGGCAAACCTCGTTTTCGACGTATTCTTGAATCGCTTGGGTCGCGGCGCCGCAAGCGCTCGGAATCAATCGCGTTCGATAACCCAAGTCGTAGGCGCCCCAAGCGGTCGCTTGCGCGCAAACGTTCGTCAAGAAACCGGCGACGCCGACGTTTTTAACGCCCGCTTCCGCGAGAATTTCGGCGAGATTCGTATGAACGAAACCGTTGAGCGCGCGTTTGCCGACGAGAACCGTTTCCCCGGCTTTCGGCGCCATTTCGTCGATAATCGCCCCGCCCCAGCTCTCCGGCGCGAACACGTCGCCGTCGACGACGCCTTTCAAAATCCCTTCGAAGTTCTTGTCGAGCGTCCACTTGCGATCGAGAACAAACGGACAATGAATAATTTTGACGCCCTTTTCGCGCGCTCCGTTCAGAAGGCGAACGGCGTTTTCGAGCGTTTGGTTGCGAGCGATTTCGTCGCGAACCAGTCCGTTCAGTTTTCCGCCTTCTTTGCAAAAATCGTTTTGAAACTCGATGAAGATAATCGCGGTTTCGTTCGCTTTCATTGCGTTTCTCCTAGTTATTGTCGCGGATTTATATTACCGCGCCATTTTTCTAAAAATCATAAACGTTTTCTTCGTTAAATCCGACGCTTTTTTAATCCTCAAAGTCGTCGTCGAGCGATTCGGTCGCCCAAAGGTTCGCGTAAAACGGCGAATTTTTCAACGCTTCTTCGTGCGTTCCGACGAACTGCGCGACGCCGTCTTGCATTACGACGACGCGGTCGGCCAATTTGATCGCGCTTAAACGGTGCGTTACCAAAATCGTCGTGCGAGAACCGACGTAATTTTTCAGCGCTTTGTGAATGTAACGCTCGCTTTGCAGGTCGATTTGACTCGTCGCTTCGTCGAGCAACAAGATGCGCGGGTTCTTCAAAATCGCTCGCGCCAACGCGATGCGCTGACGCTGGCCGCCGCTGAGGAGCGCGCCGCCCGGCCCGACGTTCGTGTCGTAACCGTCGGCGAGTTCTTCGCGAATGAACTCGTCGGCGTAAGCCTTTTTCGCGGCTTCGATCGCCTCTTCCCGCGTCGCGCCCGGTTTTCCGTAACGGATATTCTCGAAAACGGTGTCGTTGAAGAGAACGGAGTCTTGCGCGACGAGACCGATTTGATCGCGAACGTCGGCGATTTTGATTTCCGTCATCGGTATTCCGTCGACGAGAACGCGGCCTTGCGTCGGGTCGGTAAAGCGCGGAATCAAGCTCAAGAGCGTGCTTTTCCCGCAACCGCTGCGTCCGACGATCGCGACCGTTTCGCCGTACTTGATTTCAAACGAAACGTTTTTCAAAACGAGACGATTCTCGCGTCCTTTTTCGGAAAGCGAAGGGTTTGTTTCGGCGACGGCGGTCGCGCCGTTTTTCGCGGCGCTTCTTTTTTCCTTCCAAGCGTTCCAAGCGGACTTAATCGCGTCGCGCGATTTTATTTTCTTACGTTCCGGGGCCGGTTGAAAAGCCTCGGCGACCGGATATTCGTAAAAAACGCCGTCAAAAACGAGCGACTTTTCAAATTTTTGCAATCGTTTCGGTTTTTCGCAGTCTTTAATCGCCGGTTCGCGGTCGACGATTTCAAAAATTCGGTCGGCGGCGGCGCACCCGCCTTGCAGATTAGCGAAAATGTCGGACAAACGACGCGCCGGGTCGGAAGCGCCGATCAAAAAACCGTAAAACAAAATCAGCGAGCCGAGATCGAGCGGACGCGACGACATTGGAATCCCGAAAAGTGTCGTTTGTTGGTGGATTACGAGGTACGCGCCGACCAAAATCGTCAGCACAAGCATCATAATCCCTAAACATTCCGTAATCGGACTCGTCATCGCTCCGTATTTCGCTGTTTTCATCCCGCGCTTGAAATACTGTTTGTTCGTTCGACGAAATTTTGCCATTTCGTAACCTTCGCGGTTAAACGACTTAACAACGCGAACGGCGCGAAACGTTTCTTCGACGCGACCGTAAAGTTGCGCCATTTCCCGCATCGCGTTACGAACGACGCGCTTAAGCGATTTCGCCAACCAACGAATCGAAATCGCCGCCAACGGAACGAAAAGGAACGTAAACAACAATAATTGCCAACTAACCAACGCCGCGCCGACTAGGCAAACGAGCATTTTTAACGGTTCGCGAATCGTTTTTCCGTAAACCAATTCAATCCCGCCGCTCAACGCCCCCATATCGGACGTAAATCGGCTCGTCGCGTCGGCGACTCCGCGTTGGCTGAAATGGTTCACTTCGTACCCGAGAAGTTTACGGAAGAAAAGCGCGCGCAATTCAAAGGCGCCAAGTTGCCCAATACGCGACGAAAGAAGGGAGTGAACGTAAGTGCAAACGCCCTTCACCAACGTTCCAATCATTACAAACGCCATTAACGCGACAACCGTCATAAACGGATCGCTCGGCGTTAAACGACGGGCGTAGGGGAGCGCCGTTTCGTAACGTTCGAGCAATTTTTCCGCCTCGACAATTTGCGAATCGAGGAGCGAAGCTCGACGCGGGTCAAACGGAACGCGTTTTTCTTGCGCAGTCTCGCTATCCTCCCCTTTTTCTCCGCTCAAATCATCCGAAATATTCGATAGCGTCGACGTTTCAAGGGCGGCGTCGGGCGTTTCGGTCGCGTCGTCTCCTTCCTTCCGCATTGCGTCGCGTTCGGCGCGTAGTTTTTCAATCCGTTCTTTTTGATTAACGACTTCTTTTTCAAGCCAACTTGAAACCGTGTCCCCTTGAAACGAGACTTGAACGAGCGGGTAAACGGTCGCGATGTTCCCCCCCCAACAAAGCGCGAGGCATAACGACGACAGAACAATCCCAACAATGTTCCATTTATATTTAAACGTTACTTTAAGCGCTCGCCAAAAATTATTCATCTTTTCGTTCTTTTTTGTTTTACGTCGTTCAAAGTGTCGCGCGGTCTTAGACTCGTCGCTAAAACGCAAGGCAGCGTTCGGACGCAGTATAGCGAATTTTTCGCGATAGAGATAGGGGAATTTTAACGATTAAGAAAAAAACGCAAGAAAGAAGGCGTTTTCGCTTAAATAAACCTCGGCGTTTTACAATCTCCGCCGAGGTTTTGAGTTAAGAAACCGATTTTATAGACGATCGATTTTTCCGTCCGGAAAATAACGTCAATCGCCGAACACGTCGCGCACCGCTTCGAGGTATTTGAAACCGTCGGTCGTATCCGGTTCGAGGTAACTTCCTTCCGTCCACTCGTTCCAACAGTTGATATTCATAATACGCGGCGTTTCCGGGTCGGCGAGGATACGCTCCTTGGTAATTTGGAGCGCTTGCTTAAAGTTTTCCGGCGTATTATTGACAATAATGTTCGTGAACGGATACCCGTAGTTGCCGAACGGGTCGTCTTGGTGAGCGCGCGGGCTCGAGTCCCACCCCATCGAGACGTTCGGAATGTACGGAATCGAAAAACCGTCGCGAGCGCGATCCCAATGCTTCAAATATTCGTCGCGCACCCAATTAAAGTCGACTTCGCGTTGATTCAACGGGACGTGGTGAATCCAAACGTAAGACGTCGCCGAGTCGAAGCCCAACGCTTCGACAATCTTAACCGGGTCGGTCAACTTTTTCTCGCCCGGAATGTTCGGATAGCCCCAATAAACGGCGTTCAAGTGCAAATCCGGGAAACCGGCGGCCTTCGTTTTTTCGCGGAACCGCTCGATCGCGGCTTTCGTCGCTTCAAAGGAGCCGAAACTATTCCCGAATTGCGTCAGGTCGTAAATCGAGAAATAGGGCGCGCCGTTGATTTTCCAATAATTCGGCTGTTTGAAATAATCGTTAATGACGTGATCGCAGATTTTATCGAACGTTTCCGGCGTAACGGCGCCCGGATAGAGGAGCCCGGCGGGCTTGTCCTTGCGCTTCGGGTGAATGTCGACCCAATCGTGGTTCGCCCACATAAGCGCAAATTTAATTTTGTCCCGATTTTCCGCTTTCAGAAAACCTTCGTCGATCGCGCGTTCCAAAAACGGGCCGTCGTTGTAATAATACCAGTCGAAGAGGAAAACGTCGACGCCGTATTCGTCCGCGGCGGCGATTTTTTGCGCCATATCCTTCGGGTTCGCTTCGTCGGTGTACCCCCAAAGCGGAACTTTCGGTTGACGGTGCCCCTCGAAACGCGGTTTCGCTTCTTTCACCAACTTCCACTCCGTCCAACCGGGGCCGAATTTTTTCTCGTTTCGCGCGTCGACGTGATAGTTGCCAAAATAATACGCGACGACTTCAATATCGTCGTCCTTCGCCGTTTCTTGCGGTTCCGCCGCCGTTAAATTCGCCGCGACCGTTAAACTCGTCGCAACGGTCGCCGCTAACGCCTTTAAAAATCCCCAACGACTCCGTTTCATCGTTCCTCCTTTGCTCGGCGCGCCTTTCGACGCTCAACCCAATCCGAAATAAACGCCCGCCGAGAAGCGCCGCTTTCGACGACCGCTCCAGTTCTCCGCTCCTAAGAGCCAAATAAAAAACGAAACGTCTCCAAGAAGAGTTTCCCCTTCTTTTTAACGTTTCGTTTCTCGTTTGTCAAGCGCCGCGCCGCGAAATTGCGGAATTTCGTCTAAAACGGAACGCCGTAACCCGACCTCCGCCCGCGAAAACGTCGTTGAAGACGTTCGCTCCGCTTCCGCGACGCGCCTTTATCGCTTTGAATCGGGCAAAGACTATTTGCCGACGACCCAGTGCGTGAAGCTCTTGACCTTCAAGCCGCCTTCGGTCGCGACTTGACCGACGGTCTTCGTCGTGTCGATCATAAACGGTTGGTCGAGGAGGCAGACTTCCTTGAGGTAGGTCTTGATGCGGCCTTCGACGATCTTTTCGATGATGTTTTCCGGTTTGCCGGCTTGTTGTTGGCGCGTTTGTTCGACGGCGATTTCGCGTTCTTTCGCCAAAACTTCCGGATCCAAGTCGTCGGCGGAGACGGCTTTCGGATTCATCGCGCAAATGTGCATCGCGATTTGTTCGGCCAACGCGGCGTTGTCGCCTTCAACCGCGACGACGACGCCGTCGACGTTGTTGAAGTGGACGTAGGAACCGGCGGCGCCTTCGACGCGGCAAATGCGGTTCAGTTTGAAGACTTCGCGAATTTTGTTGACGAGGTCGTCAAATTGGAGTTGGAGGTCGCCTTGCGCGAGGAGTTCTTCCGGCGTCGCGGCGCCCGGGCCTTCCGCGAGTTGCTTCGCGATGTTCGCGATCAACGCTTGGAATTCGACGGTGTTGGCGACCGGCGCGGATTCGCAAAGGAGTTCGACCATCGCGGTAACGCCGTTGGCGCTGCAGACGGCGATGCGGCCCGCTTCGGTTTCGCGGTCGGAACGTTTTTCCATCGTTTTTTTACCGGCTTTGCGGATCAGTTCGATGGCGAGTTCTTCGTTGCCTTCGGCTT
>JAFSFF010000523.1 GCA_017435375.1 Thermoguttaceae bacterium | reverse complement strand
GACGACAAAATTTCGCGCCGAAACGGATTTTGGCAAGAAATTTCGTTGGATACCTAACGCGTACAATTTTATCGGAGAGTCAGCAATGAAGGTTTTCACCACCGGTCAGGTCGCCAAGATCTGCAAGGTCGCCCCTCGCACCGTCAGCAAATGGTTCGACTCCGGTCGCCTCAAGGGTTACCGCATCCCGGGCTCGCAAGACCGCCGCATCCCGCGCGAATGCCTGATCAAATTCCTCAAAGAACACGGAATGCCGCTCGGCGACTTGGAAGACGAAACCTTGGCGAAGGTTTTGATCGTCGCGCAAGACCAAGTTCTCATTGAAAACGTTAAACGCGAACTGCCGACCGAAAAAGCGTTCAAAGTCGCGGTCGCCGCCAGCGGTTTCGACGCCGGCATTCAAGCCGAAAGTTTCCACCCGGACTGCATCATCGTCGACTTCTCGATCGGTCGCGCGGAAGCGTTGCAAATTTGCCAAAATCTGCGCCGCAACCCGGAATTCGGCGAAATCATCCTTATCGCTCTTCTGCCCGACGACGGCAGCAGCACGAGCTTCGATCGTTCCAGCATCAACGAAACGTTCCGCAAACCGTTCGATTCGGCTCTTCTCGCCGAACGTCTGCGTTCGTTGGTCGGTTCCAAGAAAGAACTCGTTTGATCGTCTTTCGTCCGCGACGGAACTAAAAAGGATTTCGTTCCGGCGGTTTCCTCCGAGAAGCCGCAAAGTTTCCGACGAAAAGACGAAAAATAACGAAAGAAGTCGACCGCGCGCCGTTTCCCTTGCGTCGCATCGCCGTTTTTATTCGATTTTTTCCTTAAAAAACGAACGAAACGCGCCGGTCGACTCTTTCTTTGCCCGCTTCGAAAGCGACGCTCCCAACGCCGCCTTCGCGACGGACGAACCGCTTTTCGCCCGCAAAAATTTCGAACCGACCGACGAAACGCGCAAGCGTCGACTCGGTCTTTTGTTCGTTCTTGGCGGTCGACTTCGACGCGACGCCCTCCGTTCCGCGTCTTTTCCGTCCCCTCCGTTTCTTCCCATTTCCCCCTTTTTCTTCATTTTCACTTATTATGAGAGTTTGCGTTCAACGCGTCGCTTCCGCGAGCGTCGCGATCAAAACCGAAAACAACCGAATTTCCGGCAAAATCGACCGAGGCTTCCTCGTTTTACTCGGCGTCGGCGTCGGCGACGACGAAGAGGACGTCCGTTATTTGGCGAAAAAGGTCGCGTCGCTCCGCGTCTTCGAGGACGCCGAAGGCCGAATGAATCTCAACCTCGCGCAGGT
The DNA here is from genome assembly GCA_017435375.1 of Thermoguttaceae bacterium. Taxonomy (GTDB): domain Bacteria; phylum Planctomycetota; class Planctomycetia; order Pirellulales; family Thermoguttaceae; genus RUG369. Next base: position 10,695 of record JAFSFF010000523.1, on the reverse strand, counting down.
CGGCGGCGCCGCGCTCGTCGTCAGCCAGTTCACCCTCTTCGGCGACTGCATTAAGGGCAACCGCCCCGGTTTCGTCGACGCGGCCCCTCCGGAAACGGCGAACCGACTTTACGAACGCTTCGTCGCGGAGCTGCGCTCGCTCGGCGTCCCGACCGAAACCGGCGTCTTCCGCGCCGATATGGCCGTTTCGCTCGTCAACGACGGCCCGGTAACGCTTTGGATCGACGCCGACGACCGTCCGGCTAAAAAAGCGAAACGAACGAAAGAAGCGCAAAATTAACGTCGCGCCGCGCCGCCGCGTTCTCCGTCGCTCTCGCTCCGTTCCGCAAAAAGCGCAAAATCGGAACGCTCGGCCGTTAAAATCGAGAAAATTTACCGTCGAAACGCAACTTTTGCCGCCGTCTTTTCGTCGAAACGAAAAATCGCGCCGCAAAAACCGTTTGCGTCGGTCGCGTTTTTTCGTTATAATAGAACGCGTCCGACGCCGCGCGATCGCTCGCGTCGTCCGCTAAGTCGCTCTTTTCCCCTTCAACCGCCCGAATCGTCGTCGGCGCCCGTTTAGGAGACCCTTTGACAATGAAATTTTCGCGCTCCCGTCTTTCTTCGAAACCGTCGTCCGCGAACCGTCCCGCTCGACGTTCGGCTCGCTTTGAACGTTTGGAAAATCGCGAACTTCTCGCGTTGACGGTCGGTTCCGCCGACTTTCAAGCGTTGGCCGACTCCTTCGTCGCCGACGAAACGGACGACGCCGCGATTTGGGTAACGACGCTCGCCGACTCGTCGTCGCAAACGGACGGCAAAATCTCCTTGCGGGAAGCGCTCGATTACGCCGGTCAACAAATCGACGGCAAAACGCTCTCGTCGACGATTCGCTTTTCGCTCGGCGGAACGATCGAACTTTCGAAAACGTTGACAATTAATAAGGACGTAACGGTCGACGCGTCGGACGTCGGCGGCGTCGAAATCGACCGCGGCGGCAAAGGACAAGTTCTCCTTTTATACGGCGGAACCGCGAGCGAAGAAGTCTCCGTTTCGTTAATCGGTTTGACGCTGACCGGCGGCTCTGCGAACCCGACGTCGGCGGGCGCGACGCAACGCGGCGTCGGCGTTCAAGTAAGCGCGTTCTGCAACTTAACGGCGACGAACTGCGCGGTCGTCGGAAACGTTTCGAGCGCCGCGCTCGGCGCCGGGATTTACGTTCAAGGCGGACGGTTGACGTTGACCGACTCGGTCGTTTCGGACAACTCGGCGGGCGACGCGTCGAGCGTCGGCGGCGCGATTTACGTCGACGGCGGCGACCTGACGTTGACGCGAACGACCGTCTCCGACAATTCCGCGGCGATCGGCGGCGGCGTTTATTTGAAGGGCGGTTCGGCCGTTCTCGACGGCGCGCTCTTTTCCGGCAACGCGGCGACTTTCGGCGCGGGCGGCGGTTTTTACAACTTCGCCGGTTTCCTTTCGGTCGAAAACTCGTCGTTCCTCGCGAACGTCGCGTCGAGCGCGGGCGGCGGTCTCTACAACGTCGGCGTCGAAGGGCGCGAAACGCTCCTCGCCGACGCGACCTTCGCCGACAACTCGGCGCAAAACGGCGGAGCCCTCTTCGATTACGGCGGCGCTCTTTCGTTGTCCGGCGCCCGATTCGAACGAAACGAAGCGATCGAATCCGGCGGCGCGATTTACGTCGATTCGAACGCCGAACTTCAACTCGTCGACGCCGAGTTTTCGGCGAACCAAGTCGACGGCGACGGCGGCGCCCTCTTTAACGCCGGCGTTTTGACGGTCGACGGCGCTCGTTTCGCCGGCGCCGCGGCGGACGGCGACGGCGGCGCCGTCTTATCGACCGGTTATTTTGAAATTCGCGACGCGGCGTTCGCGAACGCCGTCGCGACGAACGGCGGCGCGATCGCCGTCGAAAACGAGTCGACCGGTTCGATTTCTTGGATTTTGGCGTCGACCTTTGAAAATTGCTCCGCGAACGTCGGCGGCGCGCTTTCGCTCGACGGTTTCCTTTCCGGCGCGGAACTCCGTTTCGCCGATTGCGTCGCGTCGTCGGGCGGCGGCGCCGTTTCGAACTCCGGAACGCTCGTTCTTTCCGGCGTCGACTTCGACGCTTGCGTCGCGGCCTCCGACGGCGGCGCGCTCCTCAACTGGACCGGCGCCCAACTAACGCTCGCCGACGCGACCGTCTCGAACGCCGTCTCGACCGGCGAATCGGGGGGCGGTCTCGCGAATTACGGCGCGGCGACCCTTTCCGGCGTTTCGTTCGTCGGTTGCGAAGCGGCGCTCTTCGGCGGCGCGGTCGTCAACGGCGGAACGCTCGACGTTCGCGATTCGTTCTTCCTCGAAAACTCGGCGAAAAACGGCGGCGCCCTCTCGAACGCGAGTTCCGGCGCCGCGACCTTCGAAAACTCGACCCTTTGGGCGAACCGCGCGACGCAAAACGGCGGCGCCGCGCACTGCGTCGGTCAAACGACGTTCAAAAACGCTTACGTCGCCCGCAACGTCGCGTCGACCGCCGCGAGCGCCGCGACTTACCGCAACCCGGCGTCCGAATACGAGCCGACGTTCGACGCAAAATCGACGGTCGTCGACAACGTCGCCGCCGCCAACGCTTCGACGCCGACCTTCGCCGACTCGATTCTCTTCTTCGACGCGGAAACGAACGCTCCGCTCGACGGCGCGCCCCTCAATTTCGGCGACGTCGCGGTCAACGGCGCCGAAACGACGCGAACCGTCGCGATCTTGAACGCCGGAGCGGAAACGATCGCGTTCTCGAAACTCGCGATTTCCGGCGTCGAGACCGCGACGCTCTCTTACGCGTTCCGCCGCGCCGACGGTTCGACGGTCGACCCGACCGCGTTCCAACTCGCGCCCGGCGAAACCGTTTACGCGACGTTGACGGTCGCCCCGACGAAACTCGGCGCGAAATATTTCGCGTTCGACTGGACGGCGCGAACGGTCGCCGACGGTTCCGGCGCGCTCGGCCCGGTCGAAACGGCGCGCTTCACGGCGAACGTTCAAGTCGAAAAACAAGCGTCGACGACCGCTTCGGGCGTTTCGTCGATTCAGTTGAGCGTCGCGACCGAAGAGTCGTTTAACTTCGCGCTCAAAACGAAACCGACGTCGAACGTCGTCGTTTACTTGGCCGCGCCGGACGGCGTCGTTCTTTCGACCGACGTTCTCGTTTTCACTCCGTCGAATTACAACGTCGCGCAGTCGGTCGGCGTTTCGCTCGACGAAGCCTTCTTCGCCGACGGCGGCTCGCTCGGCGACGCGGTCGTTATCGAGCCGAAAATTTTATCGTCCGAAACGGCGTTCGTCGGCGCGACGGTCGCGAACGTTTCGCTCGACGTCGGCGCTCGCTTGACGTTCGTCGGCGACTCGGTCGTCGATTTGAGCGCGGTTCTCGGCCCCGACGCAGAAACGACCGTTTGGGACCTGAACGGCGACGGTTCGTTTGAAACGCGAACGGAAGGCGGAACGCCGACTTGGGTTTCGTCCGCCGACGTTTCGACGACCGCGGATTTCGTCGCTTACCAAACGGTCGGCGCGGACGGCGAGCGCCAAACCGGGCGCGCGGAGGTTTTGCGAGTCGCCGCGGCTCCGGTCGTTTCGGCGGAAACGACCGTTTTCTCGGCGCTTCCGGGCGTCGTTCGTTTGTCGCTGACGAGTCCCGACGCGGCGATTACTCGTTGGCGCGTTAATTGGGGGGACGGTCGCCCGGCCGACGTTTTGGACGAAACGGCGACGTCCGCGGTTTTCGGGCATATTTACGACGCCGACGGCGAATACGACGTTCGCGCCGAACTGGTCGACGCGGACGGGCGCGGAACCGGCGTTTGGTCGTTCGTCGGAACGGTCGTCGTTTCCGGACTTGGAACGTCGCAAGCGGTTTTCGCGGAACTCGGTTCGCTCGACGCGTCGTCCGAAACCGCCGACTTAACCGACTTCGCGGAAACGCTCGAAACGGACGCGATCGCGCTTTCGTCGGCGCTCCTCGACGCGGAAACCGAGCGCCGCCGAAGCGTCTTCGCCGACCTCGACGAAACGTTCGAACGCTAATCGCCGACGCCGTCAAAGTCGCCGCGTTTCCTCCGCTTTAACAATCCCAAGGAACGCGACGACTCGACGCTAAATAAAAACGGCGAAACGCCCGCTTCGAGCGTTTCGCCGTTCTTCGTTTCCTATTTTCGCCGCCGGTCGCTTCGAGCGTTTTCGGCGACGGTTCGGTCAGTTCGCCTTCTTCGAGCGAATCTTCAACTCGCGCGCTTGGACGTCGTAAAAGTAAACGTCGCCTTCCGGGAGCTTCGGCAGAACGATTTGGTTCGCCTTGATAATCTTCGTCATAAATTCTTCTTCGGAGTTCGGATAGCGGCCCTCGCTCGCTTGGAAAAGGTTCATCGCCGACGGAATTTGCATTCGGAAAACCGCCATTTCTTGCGCTTTAAAGTACGTCGACACCGGGACGGTAACGATCGACATAGGCTCTTCCGACGTAACGCCGTACTCGCCCTTGCCGGTCGCGCCGACGTCGGCTTTCTTCTCGACGTATTCCGCTTCCGGTTCCGCCGTCGTTTCGGCGGCGTCGGCTTGCCCGGCGGTCGCGGCGTCCGCGCTCGTTTCGCTCGTCGTCGCGGCGGCTTCTTGCGTCGATTCGGCGTCTTCGCCCGGCACCGGAATCGGTTCCGAACACCCGCAAACCGCGCAAAGCGCCAAGAGTCCCGCGCCGAACGTCAAACCGCTCAATTTACGCGTTTTCTTCATTTTACCGTTTTCTCCTTTTTTGAAAAATTTCAACAAAATAAGACTTCGCTTCCAGCGTCAAAAGTCGTTTTTCAACGTTTTTTCGTTTCTTCTTCCGCGACGCGTTTTCGGCGCCTTCGCCCCGCTTCGTCGTTTCGACTTCCGCCGAGCCGACTCGCGCCGAACGCTCCGCCGCTTTATCCGTTCGCCGTCCGACGCGAGCGCGCTCGGTTGAACTCGTATAAAAAGACGCCGACCGAAACGCCGAGGTTCAGCGAGTCGACGTCCGGTCGCATCGGAATCATTACCGAACGGTCGCACGCGGCGACGAATTCCGGCGTCAACCCGGAGTATTCGTTCCCGAAAACAAACGCGGTTCGTTCCGGCCAAGCGTCGATTTCCGGAAGGGACGCGGCTTCGTCGTTCAAAACGGTCGCGAAAAAGCGAACGCCCCGACGTCGGCGCGCTTCGGCGATCTCGTCGAGCAGGTTCTCGGCCCGGAAAATCGGCGTTTGGAGAACGCCCCCCATCGAGACGCGGAGCGCCCGACGCGAAAACGGGTCGCAACACCGCTCGCCCAAGACGACCGCCTCCGCGCCGAGCGCCGCCGCGCAACGGAACGCCAACCCCAAGTTGTCCGGCTTCGTCGCGTCCGGCAAGACGACGAACGCGCCGCCGCGTCGCGACAGAAAGCGCGTTCCGTTTCCGGTTTCGCCGGTTTGCGCCGCTTCGCCGACCGTCGCCGTTTCGCCAGTTTCACTATTCTCGCTATTCTCGTCGTTTTTCCCGTTTTCGCCGCCGAACGTCGCGTCGAGCCCTTCGAGAAACGTCGGAATCGGCGCGCGCTTCCCGACGGCGAGTATCCCTTGATGAAACTCGAACCCGACTAGCTCGTTCGCGGCGGCGCGCTCGTCGACGCGATAAATCGGAACGTCCGCCGGAACCAGCGACAAACAGTCGCCGAGTCCGGTTTCTTTGCGCGTCGTCAAAATCGACTCGACCCCGAACCGCGACCGCAAGAGCCGCTCGACGACGAGCGCGCCCTCGGCGACGAAAATCGATTCGCCGCGCAACGTTCGCTCGCGCAAGTTCCGATAAGGCCGCAATCTCGGGTCGTCGAGATTGTCGACGCAAATTTCCCGCGCCGTCGCGTCGCTCATTTCGTTTTGTTCTCCCGTTTTCCGTTTCGTCGTTCGGTCGTTTTGATTCGGCTCGCTCGACTCGTTCCGAACGCGCTTCGAACGCGCTTCGAACGCGTTTCGGCGTCGTCGTTCGCCGTCATTATTATTAATGAAGAACGCCGCTTCGTCAAGCGCCCAGCTCTTCGGCGCGACGCAAATCCTCCGTCGCTCCCGCTTCGTCGCCGAGCGCGCGCTTCGCCAACCCGCGATACCGGAACGCGACGCCGTTCGCCGCGTCGGCGTTCAAGACCGCGTCGCAAAGACGCAGCGTCTTTTCCGGGGCGCCGCGACGCAGCCAAGTTCCGGCGCAATGCGCTTGCGCGATCAAGAAACTCGGGTCGATCAAATACGCCGTTTCGAAATCGACCGCCGCCTCGTCGTCGCGCCCCAACGCCAACTTCGCGACGCCGCGATTGTTGAACGCTCCGGCGCAAGCGTTTTCGTCGCCGTTCGCGATCAGCCAATCGCAGTCTTCGACCGCGTCGGCGAACCGGCCCGTTTCGATCAAAATCGAACTTCGCGTCAGCCGAGCGTTGAACGGCGCCGGTTGCGACTCGATAATCCAAGACAACTCGCGCAACGCTTCGTCGAGTTCGCCGCGCTCGTGAAAGAGGTCGGCTCGCTCCGCGAACGCCTCTTCGGCGTTCGGGTCGATTTCGCCGGCTCGCCGCAACGACTCCAACGCGTCGTCGAATCGCCCGAGTCGGCGTTCCGTCAGCCCGCGCCAAAACCAAAGACGAGCGTCGCGCGGAGAAATCGCCAACGCCCGACGGTAAGCGCGCTCCGCTTCCTCGAATCGCCCCTCTTTCGTCGCGACCGCGGCCAAACGCCGCCAAAAAAACGTCGCGCCGTAAAAATACCCGAACGCCGCGGCCAATAAAACCGACGCGACCGCCAAAACCCAATGTTCCGTCGCCATCTTCGCTCCAAAATTCAATCGATCAGATCTTTTCGCTCCGACTTTCGAACGTCGGAACCTAAATTAAATAAGCAAACGACGCTTCGTATTCGCGCCGAGGTCGGAAAAATTTCCCCGACGCGCCATTTTACCGAATTTGCGACGGAATTTAAAGTCGAATCTCCGCATTTTTCGCCGAAATTGTCAAGAAAAGGGCGCCGAAACGCCGATACCGCCGCCGGGAGCGCGTTTTTCGCCCCGCCCTCGTCGACGTCGTCCGCTTCGTCGTCGGGAGCGCGCCGCGCCTTCGTTCGCTCCGTCCCCGATTCCCCCTCCCCGTTCGCCCCCCAACCGACGAGAAAGAAAAACCGACGATGCAAGACCCCCGCGACGCCGAAATCGCCGAACTAAAGGAACAGGTTCGCCGACTCGAAAAGATGTTGTCCGAAACGCAGCCGCTCGTCGCGGTCGGCGAATTGGCCGGAACGACGACGCACGAGTTCAACAATATTTTGACGCTGACGATCAATTACGCGCAAATGGGGCTCCGTCGCAACGACGACGAAACGCGCGAAAAAGCGTTTACGAAGATTTTGGACGCGTCGCAACGAGCGGCGAAAATCGTCGGCGTCGTTCTCGGTTTGGCGCGCAACCGCAAGTCGGGCCGAGAAGCGACCGATCTGCAAGCGCTCGTCGACGACGTTCTGCTCCTCCTCGAACGGGAGGCCCGCAAGTACCGCGTCGCGATCGAAACGCGATACGAGCCGGTTCCTCCGGTCTTGGCCAACGGAAACCAAATTCAACAGGTTCTCGTCAACCTCTTGGTCAACGCGCGGCAAGCGTCGCCAAGCGGCGGACGAATCGTCGTCAAAATCCGACGCGCCGACGACCCGAACTTCGTCGAGGTCGCCGTTCGAGACTTCGGGCCCGGGATTCCGCCGGAAACGCTCCCGAAAATTTTCGACGCGTTCTACTCGACCAAAAACGGCCCGGACGAAACCGGCAAAGGCGGCTCCGGACTCGGACTCGCGCTCTGCAAGCGCGTCGTCGAGGAACACGCCGGAAAAATCCGCGTCGAAAGCGCGCTCGGCAAAGGAACTTCCTTCGTCGTTCGCCTTCCGATCGCCCCCGACGCGCCCGCGCCGTCCGCCGTCGCCGCCAAGTAAACGGCGCGACGACGCCTCCAAACCGCCGACGCGCCGCCAAACGCCGTTCAAAATTTTAAAAAAACGAAAATTTCTCGAAAAGTTTTATTGGAATTTCGACGCGAATAGGTTATACTTAAAGAAAGACGCGCTTCGGTCGGCCCCGCCGCGCTCTCGCTCGACGAGCCCGGCGTCGGAAAACGCGCCGTTTCGGCGAACTTCGTCGACGCGAAGCCGAGTTGTTTCCGCGTCCCCTTGGAACCTAACGCCTTAGCCCCTTTGGAACCGCGATATGTCCAAATTCCTTTGCATCGCTTCGACGATCCTTTCGGCGATCATTTTCCTTATTTTCCTCCTCGATCTCGCCGCCGGTATTCCTTTCGGTAAAGCGAACGCGTTGATGGACATTATCTTCGTCCTCTGCGCCGGCGGCGTCGCCGCGTTGAGCGTTCTTTCGCTCCGCCAACAGAAATAAGGAAGCGTTTCCTAAGCCGCCGCGGCTTTTTCGTCGTCGCGACGCGAAGAGATTCGCCGCAACTTTGAGACGCGCAACCGTCGAAATCGCGTTTTTTCGCCGGTTCGCGTTCTTTATTTTCTTGCGCTCGGCTCGCTCGACGCGTTCCGCCGCCGCTCGTCCGGAACGTTCGGAAAGGGGCGGCGCCAAGAACGGCTCGAACCGCCGTTCGAATATCAAACAAAATTCTTCGTCGCGTCTAAAATCGGCGTTTTTAATCGAGAAACCGCGCGCTCTCCGTTCGTTGCGAAAGCCGAGAAATTTTTCGCTTCAAAAAACGCGACAGGTCGAGAAAATTCGGCGGTCTGTCAAGAAAAGAAAAAGAGTTTCTCCCTCCATTATCTGCGACCTGGAAAAAATGTCGCTGCGAGACAGGCGGCGACCTAGCGTGCACCTGCACTAGCCGTTTACGGTCGCGGCCTACGCTAATGGTTGACCATCCGGGGCAAATATTTAGGGAGAAACTCAGTGTTTGTATTATACCGCGCGCTTTCGCAACTTTCAAGCGTTCGGCGACTTTTTTTCCTTATTTTTTTCTCATTTTCTTCCCAAAATCGTTTTCTTTCGCGCCCGACGTTTCGCTTCGTTTACCCGTTTTGCGCAAACCGCCTATTTTCGCCGATTTCAACGCCGTTTGTTCTCGCCGTCCGGTCGAGCGCGGGTTCCGTTTGTTCTCGCCGTCCGGTCGAGCGCGCGTTCTCCGCTTCAACGTCGGCGCCAAGGGTTCGCGCCGAAGCGGTCGTCGTCGCGCCGCGACGGCGGATTTTCGAGTCGTTCCAACACGCGGCGCGCGTGTTCGGCGACCATTTCGCGCAACTCCGGCGGTTCGAGAACTTCCGCTTCCGCGCCGTATCCGAGAATCCACCAGATAATTTCGGTCAAACCGGCGACGCGAAATTCGAGTTCCGCGCTTCCGTCCGGAAAGACCCGCGTTTGTTGCGTCTTATGCCAACGCACCTCGGCGACGTTCGTCCCGACTTTCTCCGAAAACCGAACGACGACGCGGTGCGTCCGCGGGCCGCGAATGAAACGCCAAGCGTCGCCGAAATACGATTCGAGCGAAAAATTCAAGTTTTCGAGAAACTTCGCGTCGGACGGTTCGACGCTCGTAAACCGCGCGATCTTAAAAGTTCGCGTCTCCCGATGGAGCGCGGAATAACCGACGACGTACCAAGCGCGCGAATAAAAAACGGCGTAAGGATGCACCGTCGTCGTCAACGTCGGCCCGGTCGGCCCTCGATAACGCGCTTCAAACGGGCGGCGCGACAAACACGCTTCGAAAATCTCGTCGAAAAAGCCGTCTCGGTCGTCGCCGCTCGACGCGCTTACGTTCCAATTTAAGTTGTCGTTCGTCGTTTTCGTCTCCGTTTTCGTTGCGGGCGAACGCGTCGAGCTTTCGTCGACCGCGCCCCGTTTCATCGCGACGCGAACCCGCGTCGCTTCGACAAAATCGAGCAACGTCGGAGAAAGCGTCGACGCCAACTTCGCCGCCGCGCCTTGCAACGACGCGAAAAGATTACCGTCGAGCCGCTCGCCCGCTTCGTGAAAAAGGACGAGAATCGCCAACGCTTCGCGCTCCGTAAATTCGATCGGCGGAACGCCGTAATCGCTGGCGAGTTCCAAACGCCCGGTCGCTTTGTCGGCGACGATCGGAAAACCGGCGTCGCGCAGTTGTTGAACATAACGTCGAATCGTTCGCTCGTCGACGTCGAGCGCGTTGGCGAAATAAGCGGGAGTTCCCGGCGTTTGCGTCATCATTTTTAATAAAGCGATCAGCCGAATAGCTTGCGAATTACTAGCGCTCAAGCGGCGCCCCTCCTCTTAGTATACCTCCGCGACGCGGTTTGTCCAGCGGCAAGCGCGTCTCATTCTAGGACATTACGTAACCTTTTCTGTTCCTTTGCGTTTTTAGACGCGGCGCTCGTTAACGTTATCGTCGGCGTCCGACGCGGCGTTATTTATGCATCAAAAAAAAAAAATGTGCCAAAAAACGACGTAAAAAAAGAACGTTTTTCGCTAAAATCCGTTTTTTCGGCGTTCTCGGCGCTCTTTTCCAAGATTCGCCGCGAACGCTCGCTTTTTCGTCGCTTTTCGACGTTCCAACGTTTCGACGACGTTCGTTTTTCCCAAAACCGAAACCGTTTTTTTGGCCAACGTCTTTTACGAAGGACGTTTGCGCGTTTCGTTCGGACGTCGTCCCTCCTTCGCGGCGAG
>JAFSFF010000522.1 GCA_017435375.1 Thermoguttaceae bacterium | reverse complement strand
TCGCCCCGTTTCCCGAGCGCGCCGACGGTCGGTTCGAGGTTCTCGTAATAGTCGCGTCGGCGGCGAGGCCCGCGCGGCGAGTAATAATCGCCGTCGGAGCCGGGCCCGGCGTCGTCGAAGCGTCGATAATTGTCGCGGTAATTCGGGCGGTAGTCTTGCCGATAATCGCCGTTCGGATTCCGATAATCGCGTCGCGGTTGGCGACGATAGCCGCCGTTTTGGTAATTTCCGTCGCGATAACCGTTTTCGCGATAACCGCCGTCGCGATAATTTCCGTTTTGACGGTTGCCGTCGCGATAATAAGGGCGGCGTCCGTCGGCGGAATAGCGTTCTTTTTCGTTTCCGTCGCGATAACCGGCGCCGGAGTAATCGTCGCGGTTTTCGTTGCGATAACCGTTTTCGCGATAATTGTCGCGACGGTAACGATCGCGATAATCTTGGCGCGGTCGGCGCCCGTCGCGACGGTCGAATCGTTCGCCGCCGTCGCGAGCGTCGCGTTCGTCCCGTCGATAATAACGGGGGCGCGCGCCGTCGCCTTCGTCGCCGTTTTCGGACGGAACGCGCTAACGGTCGCGGTCGCGGTAATACCCGTCGCGATAAGCGCCGCCTTCGGAGGCGGAATCGGGAGCGAAGCGGCGGTCTCCGCGCTGGGCTCCGTCGCGATTCCAAACGCTTTTTTCTCGGCGTTTAACGCGGGTTTCGTAATCTTCGTCGATTTTCTCGGCGTCGTCGTAATCGACGAGGTAGGCGCCGGGTCGACTCGGTTTTTGCGACGGTTCGGGAACGTTCGACGCTTGATCGGGATTTTCGTTCGATTTTTTGGCGCGGTCGCTCCAAGGGAACTCGGCGTTCGAGTCGAAGTCGAAGGACTCGGCGTCGTCGATTCCGGCGGCGATTTTGTCCCAAGCGTCCATTTCGTCGAGGAATTCGTCGACCGTTTTGCGGGGACGAGGGCGGGAAGAGGAGTCGTCGTTGCGATTCATTGTTGATAAAATAGGTTAAAAAGGCGGTTAAGGCGGGATAAAAAGGCGGGTTCGGCGCGGGGCCGTCGTCGCAAAACAAACGTTAATGTTAAAATAGGCGGGATTTTGGGAAAAGGGCCGGTTTAAAGCCGCGCGTCGCGACGGCGTCGCGCTTCCTCGACGATTCGGGCGATTGGCGACGTTGCGTCCTTTGAGGAAAAGGGCTCGGCGGGAGCGGCGACTTGTTCGCTTTTGCCGTTTGAATTGGTTTTGCCGTTTTTGACGGCGTTTTCGACGTCGGCGTCGTTGACGAGAACGAAATCGGCGCGGGCCCGTTTGACGTCGAGCGGAAGTTGGTTCGCCTCCCGACGGTCGAGTTCCTCCGGCGACCAACCGCGTTCGGCGACGCGACGGACGCGAGTCGCTCGGGACGCTTCGACGAAAATGACGAAATCGACGTCGCTTTCCCAACCGACTTCGAAGAGAAGCGGCGCGTCGAGAACGGCGAACTCGGCGTCGGAGGCGCGAACGGCGTCGAGCCAACGACGAAAGCGGGCGAACAGTGGCGGTCGCGTCGTTCGGTTCAAAAAGTCGAGTTCGGTTCGCGCTTCGGCGGTCGGCGCGAAAACGATTTCGGCCAAGCGGCGGCGGTCGACGATTCCGTCCGGCGCGACGACCGAAGCGCCCCAACGGTCGCGAAGGACGTCGAGAATCGCCGGATCGTCGAAAAGGCGGCGGGCTTCGGCGTCCGCGTCGAAACAGGGGAAGCCGAACGCTCGGAGCGCCGCGGTCGCGAAACTTTTGCCGGAGCCGATTCCTCCGACGACGGCGAAAAGGAGCGCGCGGTCTTTTGTCATTATTATTAATATATAAAAGGAGGAAAAGCGGGGCGAACGGGCGGCGACAACGGGGGCGGGCGGCGAACGGCGGCGTTCGACGAAAAGCGAGCGGGCGAAAACGGCGCGACTTTTTTCCATTATGACCGAATCGCGCGCAATTTGCAAGCGCTTTTTTCCGCTTTTTGCGAAAACGGCGATTTTTCTTCCTTAGAAAACGAGAAAAGCCTCGACGGAGCGGAAAAGACGGCGCCGGTTTTAATGGTCGCGTCGATTTTAACGGTAAAATGAAGCAAAAGGAAAAGGGGCGCTTGGCGGCGGTCGAGGGGAAACGGAAAAAAAATCGCGCTTCTCGGAACGCGTCGGGAAAGCGGAGGCGGCTCTTCATTTTTTTCGATTTTCCGATATAATAAAGGAACGCGGACGGCGAAACTAACGAAAAGCGCGTTCGACGCCGCCGCGAACGAAAAAAATAAGACAACGGAAACAAAAATTCGTCGCGAGACGATTCAAACGAAAATTGCGCGAAAAAGATTTTTTGAAGCGCAATAGAAATAGAGGTTGAAATGGGAATTTACGACCGCGATTATTTTCGCGACGACGACGGCGACGGACGGCGTCCGCGTCGCAAACGCAACGGTTTCGGCGGACTAATTCCGGCGGGTTGGTCGGCGAGCGCGATGTTGATCGCCGCGAACGTTCTGCTCTTCTTCGCCAATTCGGCGACCGGCGACAACGCGCTTTTCAACAAAATGGCGCTTTTCGGCCTCGTCGCCGACCAACCGGCGCAATGGTATCGCTGCTTGACATACGGCTTCGCGCACGACCCGAACGGCTTGACGCATTTGCTCTTTAATATGCTCGCGCTCTTCTTTTTCGGGCCGCCGATCGAGCGTCGGCTCGGACGCGGCGAGTTTGCGTTCTTTTACTTCGCGGCGCTTTTAGTCGGCGGCGTCGTTTGGAGCGTCGGAAACGTCGGCGCGAACGCGTCGTGTTTGGGCGCGTCCGGCGCGATTTCGGCGGTCGTGTTGCTCTTCGCGTTCTATTATCCGCACGCGCAGATTCTGATTTTTGGGATTATACCGACGCCGGCTTGGCTGGCCGGGGCGCTTTTCGTCGTTTACGACGCGCTCGGCGCTCGGAGCGGGCTCGGGAATATCGCGCACGACGTTCATTTGGCGGGCGCCGCGTTCGCGCTCGTTTATTACTTAGCGGGCGTCAACTTTTCGGAACTCGCCGTCGGGAAGGGACGCAATCGCAAGTCGTTGCGACGTTGGCTCGAAAAACGCGAACGGGCGAAAAAAGACGCCGCGTCCGGGCCGTCGACCGTTCCGTTCAAGCGCGACGACGCGAAAAAAGCCGCCGAGGAAATCGCGTTTGAAAAGTTGGAGGCGGAGGTCGACCGGCTTCTGCTGAAAATTAGCGAGTCCGGCGAAGAGAGTTTATCGGAGGTCGAGCGCGAAACGCTCCGCCGAGCCAGCCGCGAGTACCAAAAGCGGCAAAAGTAAGCGCGACGCGCCGACGCCGAAACGGCGAAGGGGAAAACGCTCCGCCGTTTCCTTGGGAATCAATGAAAGTTTATCGTTTTTAGCGAATTTAACGAAAGGAACGCGCCGCCGATGGAAAAGCGTTGCGAATTTGCGGTCAAGCTCGCGCAGGAAGCGGGCGAATTAACGTTGCGTTATTTTAATCGGGACGATTTGGGCGTCGAACGCAAAAGCGACGGTTCGCCGGTAACGTTGGCCGACCGCGGCGCGGAAGAGCTGGTGCGGCGGCGCGTCGCGGAGTTTTTCCCGGACGACGCGATCCTCGGCGAAGAGTTCGACGACAAAGAAGGGACGAGCGGGTATCGCTGGATTATCGACCCGATCGACGGAACGAAATCGTTCATTACCGGCGTTCCGCTCTACTCGAACCTGATCGGAATCGAGAAAGACGGCGAGCCGGTCGTCGGCGTCCTTTGGCTCCCGGCGCTCGGACGCGGAATTTGGGCGGCGAAAGGAAAGGGCGCTTGGCGTTTCGGCGACGTTTCCGAACCGACTCCGGCCCGCGTCGATACGACGGTCGACCGACTCGAAGACGCGCTCTTTTTGACGTCGGACGCGTTCGATTTCGATAAAGTCGGCCGCGACGGCGCTTACGACGAGATCGAAAGGAAGGTTTGGCTGACCCGCACTTGGGGCGACGCTTACGGGTATTACCTCGTCGCGACCGGGAAAGCGCATATTATGATCGACCCGTATTTCGAGATTTGGGACGCCGCGCCGCTCAAGACGATTATGGAGGAGGCCGGCGGATTTTTCGGCGATTGGCAAGGGAACGCGACGATTCGAGGCCGCGAAGGCGTCGCGACGAACGCCAAGTTGAAGGACGCCGTCGTCGAGATTTTGCGCCGTTATCCGAAAACGAAAGAGCCGCATTAATTTCGACGGCGTTTACGGCGAAAGCGGTAAAGGCGTCAAAAACGGTAAAAACGTTAAAACAAGAGAGCGTCGTCGGTTGCGTCGGCGCTTTTTTTGTCGACGGCGGAGCCGGTTTTAACGGTCGACGCGATTTTAACGCTTGCGGCGAACGGCGTCGACGAAAGGGGCGGCAAGAAAAGGAAACGCGGAGTCTCCGAAAAGGCTCCGCGTTTTGGCGTTTAAACGTCGGTTAACGACGCGAAAATCATTCGACGCCGTCGACGGCGTCTTCGATCTTTTCGCCGACTTTCAGTTCGATTTGGTTGTCGCCTTCTTTAACTTCGGCGGTCAAACCGGAGGTTTTCGGGTTGTTGAATTTCGTGTCGATATAGTTCGTGCGGCTCTTGACGACGGCGGAAGCGCCCGGTTCGGTCGGTTCTTCCATTTCGGCGACTTCTTTCGTAACCATCGCTTCGTAGGAACCGGCCGGAGCGCCGTCCCAGTTGCCGTTCGTCTTGCAGACGAGTTTGCCTTGCGCGTCGGTAACGCCGGTAACGTTCCATTTCGAGTTTCCGCCGCCCGCCGGACGGAGAGCGACCGTCGCGCCGTCGACCGGCGTGCCGTCGTCGTAAACGACCGTGATCGTCGTCGGGTAAAGAGTCGGGAGGTCGGCCGGTTTTTTCGGGCCCTTTTGGCAACCGACGGCGAGGGCGCAGACGCAAGCGAGCGCGAAAGCGAAGAATTGTTTCGTTTTCATGTTATTGTTCCTTTTAGTTGAGCGCGTCGCAAAAAAAAGGCGAGCGCGAGTCGGTGGGGAATCGACGAAAACGCGGGCCCTTTCGAGACCGCGTTTCCGTGTGAATCTAGTTAAGCGCGAACGCTAAAATCATTGGACGTCGGTTTCGCCGCCGTTGACGGAGCCCATCGCGCCCCAGACGCCGTACGGGGATTTGCCGCTCGAAACGGCGTTGGCGTAGGAGTCGCCGCAGTCGATCGTTTCGCTGACGAAACGAACGGAACCGTCGAGCATCGCCGCGTTGACGCCGCCCGAGTGGTTCGATTGCGCCGTCGCGGAACCCCAAGAGTTGTCGGTGCCGTAGGAGCAAACCGGGGAGTTTGGCGCGAGCGTGGTCGTGAAACCGCTGATCAGGACTTGACCGTCGGCCCAACGTTGACCGCGCCACGATTGGGCGATACCCGATTGGCTGAGTTCCGTGCCGTTTTTGATCGCGAGACCCGGGCCCGGGTTCGATTGACCGCCGGTGTACATCGAACCGACGGTAACGATGTTCCCTTTGACTTGATTGCCGGCGCTTCCGAGACCGCTGACGCATTCGGACCAAGCGACGGTGTTGCTCGTGCCGTCGGTAACGACCGCCATATTCGGGAACGTGCCGATTTGGAAGACGCCGCGGTGCGCGGTTTTCGCGGCGGCGGAGGATTCGTCGTTCGGGTGGCGTTCGTTGTTCCACATCGAGTCGCCGCGGCTCGACATATAGTTCAAGCGACCGGTGTTGTGGGAGTCGGTCGACGGTTGCGTCGCGTTGCCGTCGGACGGGCAGAGGAACGCGGTAACGACCGCCGCGAGGGCCGGGTAGTTCGTTCGGTGGTCGCCGCCGTGCCACGGGTGTTGCATACGCGGGTTGCGGGTCGGTTCGGTGTAGGAAACGAGTTCTTGGTAAAGAGCGCCTTGTTCAACGTAAGGGAGGAGGTGAACGGTCGCGTGCCAAGCGCCGCGAGCGGTGTTCGGGGCTTTTTCGTTGGTGTGGTGCGCGTAATTGTCTTTGCCGAGCATCGAGCGCGCCGCCGGGAGGGCGTTGTTCGCGTCGTGGTAGTTTTGGACGGCCAACCCGAGTTGCTTCAGGTTGTTCGTGCATTGCATACGACGGGCGGCTTCGCGAGCGGCCTGAACCGCCGGGAGAAGCAAACCGATCAAAATACCGATGATCGCGATAACGACCAACAGCTCGACGAGCGTGAAACCTTGACGATTGTTGCGAGAGGTCATTGAAATTCTCTTGGTTCGATGAAACGAACGATTAAGGAAGGGCGCGCGAACGGTCGACGAATCGTTAAAAGCAAAAGAATAACGACGACGCGACAAGCGTCGATGGGTCGAAACGGTTCGAGCGCGAAAACTGGTTGAGGAACGACGGCGCCCTTTCGAGCGTCGCCGTTCGAACGCGGCGAGCGGTTAAACTCGCCGCGTCGGAGTCGACGTTAAACGCCGAAAACGAAATCATTGGACGTCGGTTTCGCCGCCGGCCGCGGAACCCATCGCGCCCCAGACGCCGTACGGGGATTTGCCGCTGGAGACCGCGCGAGCGTAAGCGTCGCCGCAGTCGATCGTTTCGCTGACGAAACGGACGGAACCGTCGAGCATCGCCGCGTTGACGCCGCCGCTGTGGTTCGATTGAACGGACGCGACGCCCCAAGTGCCGTCGGTGCCGTAGGAGCAAATCGGGGAGTTCGGCGGGAGAACGGTGTTGAAACCGCTGATCATAATTTGACCGTCGGCCCAACGTTGGCCGCGCCACGCGTTGGCCGTGCCGGTTTGCGAAAGTTCCGTGCCGCTTTTGAGCGCGAGGCACGGGCCCGGGCAGTCGCCGGAGCTGTGAAGCGCGGAGAGACCGAAGATCATGTTCCCTTTAATTTGCGTTCCGGCGGCGCCGAGGCAGCTAACGCATTCGGACCAAGCGACGGTGTTGCTCGTGCCGTCGGTAACGACCGCCATATTCGGGAACGCGCCGATGTGAAAGACGCCGCGGTGCGCGGTTTTCGCGTTGGCGTTGCTTTCGTCGTTCGGGTGGCGTTCGTTGTTCCACATGCCGTCGCCGTGGCTCGTCATATAGTTCAAGCGACCGGTTTTGTGGCCGTCGGTCGACGGTTGCGTCGCGTTGCCGTCGGACGGGCAAAGGAACGCGGTAATCGTCGCGGCGAGCGCCGGATAGTTGACGGAGTGGTCGCCGCCCATCCACGGGTGTTGGAGGCGTCCGTTCGCGTAATTGTCTTGCGTGTAGGAAATAAGTTCGTCGTAAATCGCGCTTTGTTCGACGTACGGGAGGAGGTGAACCGCCGCGCCGAAGCCGCCGCCCGCCGATTGCGAACCGTTGTGAATGTAACCGCATTTGCCGAGCATCGAACGGGCGGCCGGGAGAGCGTTGTTCGCGTCGTGGTAGTTTTGGACGGCCAACCCGAGTTGCTTCAGGTTGTTCGTGCATTGCATGCGACGGGCGGCTTCGCGAGCGGCTTGAACCGCCGGAAGAAGCAAACCGATCAAAATGCCGATGATCGCGATGACGACCAAAAGCTCGACGAGCGTAAAGCCTTGGCGCTTTTTGAGTTGAGAGGTCATTTGTTCCTTGTCCTCGTGAAAAGATAGTAAACAAGTAGGGCGAACCGTCGACGAAAACGTTGAGAACGGGACAAAAACGGGGACGCGACAAGCGTCGGAAAGGTCGAACGGTTCGAGCGCAAAATAGGAGGAACGACGGCGCTCTTTCAAACGTCGCCGTTCGGACGCGACGAGCGGTTAAACTCGCCGCCCGGAATCGACGTTAAACGCCGAAAATCATTGGACGCTGGTTTCGCCGCCGTTGATGGAACCCATCGCGCCCCAGACGCCGTACGGGGATTTGCCGCTCGAAACGGTGTTGGAGTAAGCGTCGCCGGCGTCGATCGTTTCGCTAACGAAGCGGACGGAACCGTCGAGCATCGCCGCGTTGACGCCGCCCGAGTGGTTCGATTGCGGGGTCGCGCAGCCCCAACCGTCGTCGTTGGCGTAGGAGCAGACCGGGCCGTTCGGCGGGAGAACGGTGGTGAAACCGGACGGAATCACGCGACCGTCGGCCCAACGTTGACCGCGCCAACCGCAGGTCGAGGCGCCGTCGACCAGTTGCGTTCCGTTTTTCTTCGCCAAGCAGGCGCCCGCGTTCGATTGCCCGTTGTACATCGCGCCGACGCCGTTCGCGACGTTCCCTTTGATCGCCAAACCGCCTTGGCCGGAGTAGGTAACGCATTCGGACCAAGCGACGGTGTTGCTCGTGCCGTCGGTAACGGCGGACATATTCGGGAACGAAGCGACGTGGAAGACGCCGCGGTTGCTCGTTTTAGCGGCGGCGGAGCTTTCGTCGTTCGGGTGGCGGTTGTTGTTCCAGAGGCTGTCGCCGCGGCTCGTCATATAGTTGATGCGACCGGTTTGGTGGCCGTCGGTCGAGAGTTGCGTCGCGTTGCCGTCGGACGGGCAAAGGAACGCGTCGATGACCGCGCACATCGCCGGGTGCGAATTTTTGAAGTTGCTGTCGCCGGTGGAGCCCCAAGGGCAGGTGAGGCGCGGGTTCGCGTCCGCTTCGCAGTAGGATTTAACGGCTTCGTAAACGGCGTTTTGTTCGACGTACGGGAGGAGGTGAACGGCCGCGCCGAACGCGCCGGCGGCGGTGGTGCCGGCGTTGTGGCTCCAACCGTCGCAGGCGCCGACCTTCGAACGCGCGGCCGGGAGGGCGTTGTTCGCGTCGTGATAGTTTTGGACGGCCAACCCGAGTTGTTTCAGGTTGTTCGTGCATTGCATACGACGGGCGGCTTCGCGAGCGGCTTGAACCGCCGGGAGAAGCAAACCGATCAAAATACCGATGATCGCGATAACGACCAAAAGCTCGACGAGGGTGAAACCAAGTTGTTTGCGTTGAAAGGTCATACTACGTTTCCAATCGAAATAGCGGAATGTTAATTTCGCGTCTTTTTACGTTCTTTAACCTCGGCGACGACCGGTCGCGTCTGTAAACGGGATAAAATAGAGCGCGTCCAAAAAAGACGAACAGTTGGGCGAACGGGGACGGCGAGGCTATTTATAAAGACGTTTGGAGGAATATAACCTGAAATCCGGTTTTGTCAAGGAGCGTTTTTTCAGTTTTTCCTTAATTCTTCCAAAAGACGCGAAAATTCAATATCGCGGCGTCGATTTTAACGATTTTAACGATTTTAACGGATTAGAGCGGCGCGGCGTCAATGTTTTATAAGGCGACGTTTTGTCGTAAATAATGCGTTTTTGCCCGACGAAAAGGAAGTTTGGCGACGCGGCGTCAGCGGAGAGAAGGCGCAAAAAAGACGGCGGCCCGTCGGAACGGGTCGCCGTTTAAAAGGCGCGGTTTGCGCCGAGTTTAACAAGGAAACGCGAAACTATTGAACGTCGGTTTCGCCGCCGGCTTTGGAACCCATCGCGCCCCAAACGCCGTACGGGGATTTGCCGCTGACGACGGCGTTGGCGTAGGAGTCGCCGCAGTCGATCGTTTCGCTGACGAAGCGGACGGAACCGTCGAGCATCGCCGCGTTGACGCCGCCGCTGTGGTTCGATTGAGCGGTCGCCGCGCCCCAAACGTTGTCGCCGGAGTAGGAGCAAACCGGGGAGTTCGGCGGAAGGACGGTGTTGAAGCCGCTGATCATGACTTGACCGTCGGCCCAGCGTTGGCCGCGCCATTGGGCGGCGATCCCGTCTTGGCTAAGCTCGGTTCCGTTTTTCATCGCGAGGCACGGGCCCGGTTTCGAGTTGCCGTCGTACATCGCGCCGAGGCCGCCGATCATGTTCCCTTTGATTTGGCGACCGGCGCTTCCGATCGCGCTAACGCATTCGGACCAAGCGACGGTGTTGCTCGTGCCGTCGGTAACGGCGGCCATATTCGGGAAGTCGCCGACGTGGAAGACGCCGCGGTGCGCGGTTTTCGCGGCGGCGGAGCCTTCGTCGTCCGGGTGGCGGTTGTTGTTCCACATCGAGTCGCCGCGGCTCGACATATAGTTGCAACGACCCGATTTATGACCGTCGGTCGACGGTTGCGTCGCGTTGCCGTCGGACGGACAGAGGAACGCGGTGATCACCGTGGCGAGCGCCGGATAGTCGACGGTGAAGTCGCCGCTCCACGGGTGGCGAAGCCACGGGTTGCGGGTCGGTTCCGTGTAGGAAACGATTTCGGTGTAAACGGCGTTTTGTTCGACGTAGGGCAGCAGGTGGACGACCGCGCCGAAGCCGCCGCCGGCCGATTTCGAACCGTTGTGGATGTAGCCGCATTTGCCGAGCATCGAACGGGCCGCCGGGAGGGCGTTGTTCGCGTCGTGGTAGTTTTGGACGGCCAAGCCGAGTTGTTTCAGGTTGTTCGTGCATTGCATACGGCGGGCGGCTTCGCGAGCGGCCTGAACCGCCGGAAGGAGCAAGCCGATCAAAATGCCGATGATCGCGATAACGACCAAAAGTTCGACGAGCGTAAAGCCCGAGCGTTTGTCGCGTTGAGAGGTCATAACGGGTTTCCTTTAAATAACGTGAAGTATAATATAAGGCGGGATCGCGATAAAAAAGGCGCGAACCCTAAAAACGTAACAACGTAGAATACTCGTAAAATATCCGGCGCGAAAAGGGGGAACGAACCGGAAGCCGCGCAAAAATCAAAGATTTGGGCGACGCGGCGGCGTTTCGCTCCTTGGCGTTCCGTCTTAAGTATAACTTGCGCTTTCCTTTTCGTCAAGCGTTTTCGCAAAAAAGCGTCGACCGACGCGGAGGGCGTTTCGGCGATTTTAAAGCGTCGAGGAAGCGGCGTTTTGTCGCGGTTTGTAAAGCGCGAAAAAGGCGAAGTTAGAACGCGCTAAACGGCGTCGGTATTCGAAAACGACGCTGAAGATTCGAACAAATTGCTAAATTTGACGCCGACTTCCAAGGCGCGAAACGGAAAATAAATATTTTTTTATTTTTTAATCGTTGAATCGATTGAAACGGTTGCGGCGGTTAAAACGGTCGGCTCGGTTGCGAAGATTTAGGAAAACGGGCGAAAATGGGCGGAATTTAAGACGACGCGAAATTTTTTCGACAAAAAAAGGCGATTATCGGTAAAAAAACGAAAAAATTTCGCGTCGCGCTCTTGATAAGGGCGGCGGTCGCTGGTATAACGGTAATCGGCGAGTCCCGCTTTCTGTGGCGAAGCGGCGGCTTTGACGATTTTTACGGTTTTGTCGAAACGCGAGCGAAACCGTTTCACCCTTAAACGCGGAACGACGACGATGGCCTCGAAACTTACTCGCAACGTGATTTTGAATTCTCGAACGATCGCCGGAACGGTCTTCACCGGCTTGACGTGGGGCGCCGTGCACGCGGCGGAGCGCAACGAGCTGAAAATCGGCCTCGTCGGGTGCGGCGGGCGCGGTCGCGGAGCGATCGTCAACGCGCTGAACGCCGACCCGAACACGAAGGTCGTCGCGCTGGCCGACGCGTTCGAAGCGAACGCCAAAGCCGCCGCCGAAGGGCTCCAAACGCAATTCGAAGACCGCG
Organism: Thermoguttaceae bacterium; assembly: GCA_017435375.1. Taxonomy (GTDB): domain Bacteria; phylum Planctomycetota; class Planctomycetia; order Pirellulales; family Thermoguttaceae; genus RUG369. The sequence continues at coordinate 21,861 of JAFSFF010000522.1, read as the reverse complement.
TCGACCTGAAAGACGGAATCTTTTGGGGCCTCGACGCTTATAAAGAAGTCGTCGATCGCGTCGACGTCGTGTTGCTCTGCGAAGTCGCGGCGTTCCGTCCGCGCTCGATGCGTTACGCCGTCGAACAGGGGAAACACGTCTTCGCCGAAAAGCCGAACGCGATCGACGCGCCCGGCGTTCGTTCGGTCGTCGAGTCGGCGCAAATCGCCAAGGAAAAGGGCCTCACCCTCGTTTCCGGGCTCTGCTGGCGTTACGACCTGAACGTCCAAGACATGATGAAGCGCATCCTCGACGGCGCCATCGGCGAAATCACGTCGGCGCGCTTGAATTACCTCGCCGGGAAACTTTGGACGCGTCCGCGTCAAGAGGGGGACACGGAACTGATGTACCAAGTTCGCAACTGGTACAACTTCGCGGGCTGCTCCGGCGACTTTATGCTCAGCCAACACGTTCACACGCTCGACAAGGGCCTCTGGGCGATGCGCGACGTTCCGCCGGCTTCCTGCTTCGCGCTCGGCGGTCGTATGCAACGCGTCGAACAACCGGAATACGGCGACATTTACGACGCCGCCGCGATGGTCTTCGAGTACCCGAACGGAACGACGCTCAACACGTTCTGCCGTCAACAAGACAACTGCTGGAGCGAAAACGAAGCGTACTTCACCGGAACGAAGGGACACGCCGCGGTTCTGCGCAACGCTCGCATCACCGACCTCGACGGCAAGGTGATCTACCAACAGGAAAAGGTCGAGTCCGATATGTACGAACTCGAACACCGCGAACTCTTTAAGTCGGTGCGCGGCGAGATCGACACGATCAACAACGGCGACTATATGGCCAAAGCGACCGCGATGGGGATTATGGCCCGAACCGCCTGCTACACCGGGAAGCGCGTCGGTTGGGACGAAGTTTGGAATAGCGACGAAACGTTCGGCCCGAGCGAATATACTTGGGACGGAACGCCGCGCAACACGCCGGACGCGAACGGTCGTTATAAGGTCGCGGTTCCGGGCGCCGGGTTGGTTTATCATTCGGTCAAACGCTAGTCGCGCCGATTAAGAAAATAAACGGAGCGTCCGGCGCCGCGTCGGCGACGTCGGGCGTTTTGTCGAATTTAACGTTGTTAACGATATTTTGGCGGGCTCGGCGTTAACGAGTCGGGTCGCGTCGATTTTGCGCGCGTCGCAAGGCGCCGTTTTATCCGAAATTTTAAGGAGAATCAAATGAGCAATTTTTCTCGACGCAATTTCCTGAAAACTAGCGCCCTCGGCGGCGCGGTCTTGGCGGCCGGTCTTCCGAAAGTTCACGCGGCGGAAACCGACGGCGTTTTGAAGGTCGCTTTGGTCGGATGCGGCGGTCGCGGTCGCGGCGCGGCGGTCAACACCCTCAACGCCGACCCGAACGTTAAAATCGTCGCGATCGCCGACGCCTTCGAAGCGAACGCCAAAGGCGCCGCCGAAGGTCTCCAAGCGCAATTCGAAGGCCGCGTCGACCTGAAAGACGGCGTCTTCTGGGGCCTCGACGCTTACAAGCAAGCGATCGACAAAGCCGACGTCGCGCTCCTCTGCGAAACCCCGGCCTTCCGCGCTCGTTCGCTCCGTTACGCCGTCGAAAACGACAAACACGCCTTCGCCGAAAAACCGGTCGCGACCGACGCCGCCGGGATTCGCTCGGTTCTCGAATCGACCGAAATCGCCAAGAAAAAGGGCCTCACCCTCGTTTCCGGTCTCTGCTGGCGTTACGACCTTAACGTCAAAGATATGATGGAACGCATCCTCGACGGCGCCATCGGCGACGTTACCTCCGGTCGCTTGACCTACCTGACGTCGCAACTCTGGAAGCGCCCGCGTCAAGAAGGCGACACCGAAATGATGTACCAAGTCCGCAACTGGTACAACTACGCTTGGCTCTCCGGCGACTTCAACGTCGAACAACACGTCCACACGCTCGACAAAGCGCTTTGGGCGATGAACGACGCCGCGCCGGTCTCCTGCTACGGTCTCGGCGCTCGTATGCAACGCGTCGAACAACCGGCCAACGGCGACATTTACGACTCGATGGCCGCGGTCTTCGAATACGGCAACGGAACGACGTTCTACTCCCTCTGCCGTCAACAAAACGGCTGCTGGGGCGAAAACAACGCGCACTTCGCCGGGACGAAGGGCTTTGCGACCGTCCTCGGCGGCGCTCGCATCACCGACCTCGACGGCAAAGTGATCTATCAACAAAAGAAAGTCCCGTCCGATATGTACACGCTCGAACATATCGAAATGTACAAATCGATTCGCGGCAAGATCGACACGATCAACAACGGCGAATATATGGCCAAGTCGACGATGATGGGGATTATGGCTCGCGAAGCGTGCTACACCGGCGCCAAGATCACCTGGGAAGACGCGATGAAGAGCGAAAAATCCTACGCTCCGTCGTCCTACGCTTGGGACGGAACCCCGTGGAACGTCCAAGACGAACAAGGCCGTTACAAGATTCAAGTCCCGGGTATCGGCCAAGTTTACCACACCGTTACCCGCTAGTCGTCTTTAACGTAAGGCGGGAAAAACGGTCGTTCCGAACGTTCGCGAACGAAACGATTTAGCGTTAAAACGTTAAAGCGTTCGTTCGCGACGCCGGGGGCGTTTTGCCGCTTCGCGACGTTTGACGACGCCGCGTCGGCGCTTGGAAACGGGCGTCGGCGCGCTTTGTTCCATTAAGTTTACGACGATTTTTTAACGAGAAAGGTTGGGCGGCGTTCGACGGAACGCTTGCGACGACGAACGATGGAGAACGTTTTGAACGGCGGAAGGGGCGCCGCGGTCGACGCGACCGGCTCCGAATTTCGACTCGATCCCGCGACCGGGCGCTGGGCGCTGATCGCCGAAGGACGCGGTTCTCGTCCGACGAATTTGGAGCCGAGCGGCGACAAAGTCGCGAACGCGACGGTCGACGGCCCCGACTCTTTTTGTCCTTTTTGCCCCGGTTCGGAGTCGATGACGCCGCGCGTCAGCCTCATCGGGGCGCGGTTGGATACCGGGAAAACGCTCTTCCGCGAGGCCGAGTCGGACGCCGAAGTCGACGGTTTGCGTTGGAACGTTCGCGTTTTTGAGAACAAATTCCCGATGTTTCGCCCGGCGAGCGTCGTTTCGGGCGCGGCGAACGAAGAACCGTCGGCGGCGTTCGAGGACGACGGCGCGTCGGCCCTCGAAGCGGGCGCGCTCTTTCAAACGGCGACCGGGCTCGGCAAACACGAAGTGATCGTCGACTGCGACCGGCACGCTCGCGGTTGGAGCGACTTTTCCGACGCGGAAATCGAGTCGGCGTTTTTGGCGTTTCGTTGGCGCCTGCGCGCGTTGCGCGACTCCGGCAAATACGCTTACTCCTTTATTTTCAAGAACGTCGGTTCCGACGCCGGCGCGTCGCAAGGACACTCGCACTGCCAGCTGACCGCGACGAACTTTCTTCCGCCGGACGTCCGCGTCGAGGTCGAGCGGCTGATCCGATACGAACGGGGCCGCAAGGCGCGCGGCGAGGAACTCGGCTTTTGGGACGCGCTCTTAAACGCCGAATTGGCCGACGGTTCGCGAATCGTCGCCGAGACGGAGCGTTTCGTCGCGCTTTGCCCGTTCGCGAGTCGGTTCCCGATGGAAGTCGCGATTTGGCAACGTTTCGACGGTTTCTACGAAGACGCCGACGACGCGACCGTTTCGGAGCTTGCGCGCCTTGCTCGCGATTTGGTCGCCGCCCTCGAACGTTCTCGCCGTCGTTTTGACGCGAAAGAAGCGTCGGAGCTGGCGCACAACGTCGTTTTCCGCAACGCGCCGAGCCGTCTCGACGGTTCGCTCGCCGAGGGCGCCGGGCTGGTCCGACCGCGTTGGTCGATTTTGCCGAGTTTGGCGAAAAAAGCCGGGTACGAGCAGGGGAGCGGCGTCGACGTCAACCCGATTTCGCCGGAGACCGCCGCCGAACGGTTGCGCGCCGTTTGGAACGACGCCGAAATTTAACGACCGCCCGACTTGAACGGCTTCGAAGCGTTTCGGAGGCGGCGTTTGCAATTCGAGCGACGCCGCCGTCCGAGCGGCGTTTTCTCGACAAAACTTGTCGACTTTAACTTGTTGAAGGAGAGGAAAATGCCGCGTTCGTCGTCGAGCGAAAAGCGCGTTCCGGACGTTCCGCGTCCGGCGAAACCGATTTCGTCGTTTTACCGTTGGGAGTTGCTCGCGCTTCTCTTTTTGGCGTACTTCTTCCACCAGTCGGATCGCGCGATTTACGGCGTCGTCGCGACGTCGATTAAATCGGAGTTCCACTTAAGCGACCAAACGCTCTATATGACGCGAACGATTATGTTCGCGCTGATGTCGTTGGTCGTTCCGCTGGCCGGGTTCGTCGGCGACAAAGCGAACAAACGCAAACTCTTGATCGGCTGTCTTTTCTGTTGGAGCGCGGCGACGCTCTTGACCGGCGCGTCTTGGAGCGTTTTGTCGTTAATTCTTTTCAACAGCGTCGGTTTGGTTGTCGCGGAGGCGTTTTACGGCCCGGCGTCGACGAGTCTTATCGCGTCGTATCACAAGGAAACGCGGTCGTTTGCGTTGTCGATTCACCAGACGGCGGTTTATTTGAGCGTTATCTTCTGCGGCTTGGTCGGCGGTTGGTTGAGCGAACGGTTGAGTTGGCGCGCGGCGTTTTGGACGTTCGGCGCGATCAGCGTTTTGATCGGTTGCCTCCTGATTTGGCGGCTCCGCGACCCGGCGAAAGACGGCGGCTCGAGCGACGACGGCGAAGCGGCTAAGTCGAGCGGCGACAAGGTTTCGGTCGGCGAGTTCCTCGGGATGATTTTCCGCAATCCGTCGGCGCTTTGCTTGACGGTCGGTTTTACGGCGATCGTGTTCGTCAACAACGCTTATTTGAACGTCGTTCCGAAATTCCTTCAAGACCGTTTCGCGCTGACGCCGACGAGCGCCGGTTTTCACGGGATGTTTTGGCACCATATCGCGGCGTTAATCTTCATCTTCGTCGGCGCGTCGTTGAGCGACCGAGTTTCGCGCCGTTGGCCGACGTTCCGTCCGAAGTTGCAATGTTTGGCGATGGCGCTCGGCGTTCCGGTCGTCGCGGCGATGGGGCGGGCCGGTTCTCCGGAGGCGCTTTTCGGACTCTTCTTTTTGATGGGCGTTTGCCGCGGTTTTTACGAGTGCAACACGCACGCGGCGGTGTTCGAGACGGTTCCGGCGAAGTACCGTTCGACGACGGTCGGCTTTATGATTATGTTCGCGTTCCTGATCGGTTCTTGGTCGGCGCAGATGGTCGGGGCGTGCGTCGACTCGGCGGTCGCGGCGTCGGTCGCGGAGCTGGGCGAAGAGGCGGGCCGGGCGCAAGGGTACGTCGACGGTTACCGAACCGCTTTTACCGCCTTGTCTTGCGCTTGGCTGATCGGCGCGATCTGCGTCGGTTTCGCCGCGTTCGGCACGTTCGCTCGCGACCGTCAAAAGCGAATCGACGCGGAGACCGCGAACGCGACGTCCGCCGAAACCGCCGCTTAACCTCTTTGAAAGCGGCGCGTTGAAATAGGGCGCAAAATTCTTGCGATTTCCCGTCGAAGCTCTTGAAATGTTTTTGCGTTTTCTTTATAATAAAAAACGCGCTTTTCAACGACGGGAAACGACCCGACGTTTGGCTTTCGGGAAGGGAACAAGAAGCGTTCGTTCGCTTGAATTAGGCGCGTTTCTTTGAATTCGTTTTTTGACAAATATTTTTAAACGTTGAGGCGCGATAAACTCAACCGAAAGCTGTCGGTTCGGGGGCGAAAGCGGGCGCGGTTGCGTCGGCGCGGAGCTCGAGATCTCGAAAACGGAAAAGAAAGATAAAAATGACCGAGAAAAATTTACGTCGCCTACCTTGGAGAATTGGCGACGTTATCGCGATTTGCGCGGTAATCGCGGCGTTGGCGATGTTTTGCGTTCGTTTCGGACGCGTGCGACCGACGGCGGAAAACGCGCTCGACCAACCGGCGGCGACGGCGGAAGCGAGTCAAACGACGGAAGCTGAGCAAACGGCGGAAGCGGCGAAGGCGAGCCAAGCGAGCGAACAAGCGCGGGAAAACGGCGAAAATGCAAAAGAACCGGCGCCGCCCGTCGACCGCGCGGTTTTGATCGGCGTCGATCATTATCTTCATTTTAACGATCTAAAGTACGCGAGTGCCGACGTTGAGCTGATTCGCGAGCGTTTGGAAGACTGTCTTGGTTTCCAAAAGGAAAATATTGTTGCGATAACAACCGAAGCCGGGAAAGACGACACGAATCTGATTCCGAATGTTGCGAATATCGAGCGCGAATTGATGAAGGCGATCGACGCGACCGGGCCGGACGACGCGATTTTTATCTTCTTTTCCGGACACGGTTTTCAAACGGATAATTTCGGCGGCTACTCTCCGTACGTCGGTTTCGCTCCTTACGACACGACGAAAACGGCGGGCGTCGTCGATTTTGAAGCGACTTATTCGCTTTCGAGACTGTTCAAGCGTTTGGCGGAGACGGAAGCGCGTTTTAAGTGGATTGTCGTCGACGCGTGTCGGGAAAAGTTGGAACCGGCGTCCGAGGAAATGCTCTTGGCGACGAACGGACGTAGGCGCGGAGGTTTGACCGACGGCGCGACGGCCCTGGGGCGTTTGAACGCTCCGACTGGCTCGGTATTGTTGCAAAGTTGCGACGCGGGACAATTTAGTTACGAATATGACGAACTGAAACACGGCGTTTTTACCTATCATTTTGCTCGGTGTTTGAGCGAAAAGGGGGACATGGATCAAGACGGCAACGTGCGGCTCTTTGAAGCGCTTAATAAGACGTCGGAGGCGGTCGAAAAAGCGACGAACGGTTCCCAAGAGCCGCATTTTATTAGCGATACGACGAATTTTAAGTTGTTTTCATACGATCCTTTTATCATAAACCCCGAAGGGAACGACGCGTCGGGCGACTGGGATCATGCGAGCGCCGCCGGCGAACGAATGACGCTGACGATCGCCGATATCGAAGTCGGCTTCTGTTGGGCGCCGCCGGGAACCTTTACGCAGGGAACGCCGGATACCGAGCCGGAGCGTTGCGCGCCGTACGAAACGCAGCGCGAAGTAACGTTGACGCAAGGGTTTTGGTTAATGGAAACCGAAACGACGCAACAGCTTTGGACCGCCGTCGTCGGGGAAAATCCGAGCGAGTTTACGCTCGAAAAGCGACAAGATATGCGCGGCCTTGTAACCGCGAGTTTTCCGGTCGACAGCGTCAACTGGTATGATTGTTGCGAATTTGCCGAAAAATTAAACGCGGCCGGTTGCGCGCCGAAGGGCTGGAAGTTCGCGTTGCCGACCGAAGCGCAGTGGGAGTACGCCTGCCGCGCCGGAACGTCGACGCCGTTTTTCTGGGGCGATTCGTTGAACGGCGATAAAGCAAACTGCGACGGCGTGAACTATCCGTATCAAATGGACGCTGATTCTTATCAGGGGCGTCCGACGAACGTGGGAAGTTATGAGAAGAACCCTTGGGGCTTTTACGACATGCACGGCAACGTCGAGGAATGGTGCGCGGATATTTTCGGAACCTATTCCGGCGACCCGGTCGTCGACCCGACCGGCGCGACCGAAGGGACCGACCGCGCGTTGCGAGGCGGCGGTTGGCGCGGACGCGCGAAATATTGTCGTTCCGGCAATCGATTTAATTTCGACCCGAATAAACGTTTCGCCGCGAACGGTTGCCGCTTGGCGTTGATTCCGGACGGCGCGACCTTAAGTAACGCCGAAGAAGCCGCGAAGGTCGACGGAACGACGCAAGTAACGGCGCATAAAAACGAAGCCGAACGGCTTTATCGCGAAGGACGGGCGTTGGCGTTGGGGCTCGACGGACGTAAAATCGATAGCGCGGCCGCTTCGGAAGCGTTGGAGAAGTCGGTCGACTTGGGCTCGCTCGACGCGCAGGCCGAGTTGGCGGCGCTTCTGTTGACGGGCGGCGACGGCGTCGAGGCGAGCGTCGCGCGGGCGTTCAATATGGCCGAGGATCCGGCGAACGACGGTAATCCCTTGGCGCAAAACGTGTTGGCGATCTGTTATCGCGACGGTTTGGGCGTCGGCGAAGACGCGGCGCGAGCGGAAGAGTATTTTAAAAAGGCGTGCGAAGGGTTTGTGAAACTCGCCGAACAAGGCGACGCGCCGACGCTTTATATCTTGGCCGAGCGGTATGCGAACGGCGAAGGCGTCGCGCAAAACGCCGAGACGGCGGCGAAATTCTTCCGTCAAGCGGCGGACGCGGATTACCTTCCGGCGATTTTGCGTTTCGCCGAATGTTGCGCGACCGGCGACGGCGTCGAAGCGAACGTCGAGGAAGCGACGACGCGGTTGCGCAAAGCGGCGGAATCGGTAAATTGCGACTTAACCGCGCTCCGAAAAACCGCGGAAAAATTGGGCCTCGATTGGGAAAAAATCGCGCCGAAACAAGAAGCGGCTCCGTCGGGCGAAACGGGAACGACGGAGAAACCGTAAGTTCCCGTCGCTAACGACATGCCGCGCGAGCAAGCGAGACGATAACAACGTCGAAACAACGCTTGCGCGGCAAGCGGCGCAAGGTCGCGTTAAGTTGGCGATCGAACGGCGCGATACTTGGAACTGGTAATATAACAAATTTTACGCTCGGAAAGGAAAAGCGATGGAAACTTCGTTCGAACGCGCGGCGACGCCGTTGGAAAAGGCCGAGGATTTTATTCAAAACGAGACGCAGTTTCACTTGGGCGCGCTGACGACGGAACAGTCGCATCCGAAGACGCGGACGCTCTCGCAGACGCTCGAAACCGACGTCGCGGCCGGGATGCGCCAACTCTTTTCGGTCGACGACGATATTCCGCCGGTTCTGAAAAAAACGATCGCGTCGCCGGAGTTCGCCGCGCTCGAAACCGCGATTTATAAGGCGTTAAGCGCCGGAGGTCGCGTCTCGTTCAGCGGGTGCGGCGCGACCGGGCGCCTCTCGATTCTCCTCGACGCCGCGAACAAAAAGTTCTGCCGAACGAGCGCCGAGAAGCTGCCGAACCGCGCCGACTTTTTCCGAACGCTTGCCGCGCAAACGAACGCCGTTATGACGGGCGGCGACTTCGCGCTGATTCGCTCCGTCGAAAGTTTCGAAGACTTTATCTCCTTTGGCCGCAAACAGTTCGAACAAGCTGGAATCGGCCCGAACGACGTTCTCGTCGCGATCAGCGAAGGGGGCGAAACGTCGTCGGTTATCGGAACGATTTTCGCCGCCGTCGACGCTGGGATACCCGCCTTTTTCCTTTTCAACAACCCGAGCGACCTGATGGCGTCGCGGGTCGAACGCTCGCGCCAAGTGATTGAAGACGAACGAGTTACCGTCGTCAATCTAACGACCGGCCCGATGGCGATCGCCGGGTCGACGCGAATGCAAGCGACGACGATCGAGCTTCTCGTCGCCGGGTTTGCGTTCGAAACCGCCGTTACTAAACGACTTAAAGAAACGTTGACCGCCGACGAGTTCGCCGCGCTCGGGTTCGAGGAAAAGTCGCCGACCGAAAAAGCGGAGGCGTTCGACGCGCTTCTCGAAGCGATTCGTTCCGACGCAAACGTCGAGACGGCGGCCGCTTACGTCGAGTTCGAAACGAACGTTTACCGGCGCGGCGGGCGGATTACGTACTTTGCGCGCGATTACGAACTCGACATTTTCACCGACACGACGGAGCGTTCGCCGACGTTCAAAATCCCGCCGTTCCGTTCGCTCGACGAGACGGAAGCGCCCGCGCCGTGGGCGTTTGTGAAAGACCCGATGCGGTCGGCGAAGGACGCGTGGATTTGGCTTCTCGGCGGGGTCGAGCCGCGCTGTCTCGAATGGACGCCGGACGATTACCGCGCGATGGGCGGGACGTCGGCGCAAATCCTTGACCCGCCGAAGATTGGGCGCGCCGCCGTGTATCGCTTCCCGATTGGGAACGAGGCCGACCCGTCGCGAACGGAGGTTTCGCCGAACGCCGCCGTCGCGGTCTTGGCCGACGCGGAGACGCAAATTTGGGGGGACGGTTCCGACGAGTGGTTCGTCGCGTATGAGAAGGGCGCGGCGCCGTTCGAACAAAAAATCGCGTTTTTGGTCGAAAACTCGCTCGGCGCAAACGCTTGCGGAAAAACGGGTTGCGATTGCGCTTGCGGAACGAACGGCGAAACGAACGAACGCCAAACGGTCGACGGGCCCGCGTTTTCCAATTTAAGGCGCCGATCCTCGCGACGCCGCTCGACGTCTTCGCGCATATCGCCCTAAAACTCGCGCTGAACAATATTTCGAGCGCGACGATGGGCAAGTTCGGCCGTCTGAACGGGAACTGGATGGCGCACGTCGACGCGACGAACAAAAAGTTGATCGACCGCAGCGTCCGTCTCGTTTCCGAAATTGCTAAAGTCGACTATCGAACGGCTTGCGTCGCGATTTTTGAAGCGCTCGACGAAATGGAGAGCTGGCCGCTCGACCGCAAAAAGACGATTTCCCCGGCGGCGTACGCGGTCGAAAAATTGACGAAAAAGAACGCGTAACCGCTTTTGCTGAAACGATTTGCGCTTAATCGAACAAAAACGCCGCGACTCGAGCCGTCGAGCGCGGCGTTTTTTATCGACGGCGACGTTTGATATTGCATCGCGTCGTTTTGTTGACACGACGCCGCGGAGCCGAAGAAAGCGCCCATTTGCAAATTCGACGGTTAAAGAAGTTGCGTCGTAATGAAATTGTCGCGTTTTGGCGCCGAGAACGGTTTCGATATTTTCGACGCGATTAACTCGCGTTTTCCCGTATTCGAGCGCGTCGACCGCCGCCGTAAAGGCTTGTCCAAACAAAGGAAAGACGCGCGAATCGTCGTTGTGAAACGTCGTAACATTCGGCGTATTCGTTTTTTACTTCTTGTTCTCAACGGACGTCGCCGACGAACGGCTAAACGCGACCGTTGACGACGTTAGAGCGTTTTCGAAACGCGACGCCGAGCGTGTCGCAACGCGTCGCGTTTTTCGGGAAGCGCTGTTTTTTTTATTTCGTCGTCGACGTCGCGTCATTTTTCCGGATTGACCGGCGAAATTTCGTAAAAGACGACGCCGTGCCGCGCAAGCGTCGTTTGAAGCGTTAACCGTCCGTCGTCGCCGACTTTAGCGGTTCGCTCGGTCGAGTAAGGACGGTTCGCGATTTCGACGTATTTCGGGCGCAACTTCTCGAAATAAAGTTGACGCGTCGCGGCGTCGTAAATCCCGGAGTCGAGGCACCCGCTGTCCGGCGACCAAGGGAAAACGTCGTCGGAAATTCCGAGTTCCGCCTTGTCGCGCAACCATTGCGGGAAAAAATTGATCCGGTCGTCGACCGTTTTTTCGACGATTTTCACATCGCGCCCGGCCCAAAACGGCGCCGAAACGGCGAACTCGGCGTCGAGAGCGTCGGCGTATTCGAGATCGTCTTTGAAGTTAAACGCCGTCAAGCGAAGGGTTTGCGTCGATTCGTCGAACGCCGCGACCGCGTCGCACTCGACGCCTTGACCGAGCGTTTTTTTCGCCGTCGTTTCCAACCGCTTCGAATCTTTGAACTTAGCGACGTTTTCCGCGACGCGTTGAGCGACGAGCGGGTATCCGTTCCAAGCGGAGCCGCTCGAATAACTCCAAGCGGAGAAATACTTTACGTCGTTATCGAGCATAATCTTGAAGAGCCGCGCGTCGTAAGCCGCCTGATACGTCTGCCCGACGATGCGCCAAGTGAGGTCGCCCGCTTTCGCGCCCTTTTTCGACGCGAGAATCCGCCCCTCGTCGACGCCGAAAACGACGTCGTTAAGTCCGCATTCGCGGGCTTTAGCGCGAACGCGGTCGACTGTTTCCGCCAAATTCATCGGATGCGGTTTGCCGGGCGCGTCGTCGTAAAACGAGACGGCGAAAATATTTAGGCGGGTTCCGACTTTGCCCGTTTTCGCGTTGACGCCCTTGGCGCAATGCTCGAAGAAGTCGCGCTCGTCCCAAAGTCCTTCGGTGCAAGCCATTGCGTGCGCCGTAACGCAAACTTCGCCGCCGAGTTCGTCGTCGAGCGCCGCGACCGAATAATCGTACAGCTTGAAAAACGCCGCGCGGCTCGACTCCGGCGTTCCGTCGGCCGCCTTAAACCAGTCTCCGTTCTCGAATTCCGTCAAAACGCCGAACCGCCAAGAGCGAACTTCGTCGAGCCCGAATTCGTCGACGAGCTTCCGAGCGAGCGCGCGGACGTACCGGTAATAAACGTCGTAATCGTCCGGCGGCAGGACGTCGACGCCGAAGACGCCGACCTTGCTTTCGCGGGAAAATTTCGCCGGGACGCTTAACTTAATCCAAGGTTTGACGCGGAGTTGCAGCGCGCGGCGGCAAGCGTCGACCAACGGATCGAAGCGGTAATCGTCGAGGACGTCGAGGTTCGCCGGGTCGACGAAAAGGTCGCGCTCCGCCGAACCGCCGGTCGCTTGCATCAGCTGAACCGTTTCAACGAAAGAACTTAGGTCGCCTCCTTCGCCCTTGGCGGGAAGCGTCAGCGAGTTCGGCGACCAAACGTTGACGACGGCGACTTTGTTGCCGATTAATGCGTCGCTTCGTTTTGTCGCGTCGACCGTAAAACGAACGGAAGACGGCGCTTGCGTCGGCGCGTCTTGGGCGAAAGTCGGCGGCGCGAATAAGACGGCGGTCGCGGTTAAGGCGGAGGATAAAGCGAGAAAACGCGACAAGGCGCCGCGCTTGCGAGAAAGTTGTTTTAACGTTGTCATAAAGGTTGCCGATCTTTGAGTTAACGGGAAAATGCGAGTGAAAAAAAAACGGGAATTTCGCAAGGACGTCCGACAAACGGGAACGAGCGAAAGATCGCCCGATAAAAGAAACGACGCCGCGTCGAACGAAAGCGAAAACGTCCGTCGCAAGCGTCGCTTTTAAAGGGGTTGCGTTATTTTTCCGGGAACTCGACCGTCATCTTGAACGACCATTCCGGGAAGTAAAGGTTGCCGCCGCTCCATTCGACTTCGCCGCGTTGGAAGTCGACCGGTTCGCTGCGGAAATGCGTTTTCGCCGGGGTGAAGTCGCGCCCAATGTCGTCGTTGACAACAAGTCGCGTTTGGTCGAGCCCGGTGGCGTAAAACTCGCGAACGTCGAGGTTATCGTCGTCCATCAGCCCGTAAGACATATCGACCGGAACCCAACCGACGCCTTCGAAGTAAACCTCGGCCCAGTCGTGCATTCCGCAACTTCCGCTAGCGTTCGCGACCCAGCCGCTTTGCCATTTCGCCGGAATTCCTTCGCTTCGGAGCGCCGAAATCAGCAGAAGCGACAACATGCCGCAGTCGCCGTGTCCTTCGCGCAGAACGTATTCCGGAATGCAGAGCATCGTGCCGTATTCGTTCGACGACGCCCAAGGATAGCGTTCGTCGATCGCGTTGAAGAGGCGGACGAGCTTCTCGACCGGGCAGGTCGCGTCGCCGACGATTTCGCGCGCCCAAGTCTTGATTTTGTCGGACTTTACCATATGCGGGAGGCGTTCCTCGGTATAGAAGCGGTAAAATTCGTCGTCGAGGTAGGGTTTCGCCTTTTTCTTGAGGTAATCTTGCGAAAAGTATTGCGCGTAAGTCGTTGTTTCAAAGACGATAGTGAAAACGGTCGGTTCGTCTTTGACGGCGGTCTTTTCGAGATAAACGCAGCGCTGCAAGTCGCCCGCCGGAGCGACGCGTCCGTCGGCGGGATCGGTCGAAATCAGCTTGACGTCCTGTTGACGTCCGCAAGACTCGCGCGGAAAGGGCGCCCAATAACGAACCGTTTCGCCGGCCGGGACGGCGTTCGCCGGAATCGTTGCGACGCAAGTGAAGCGGTTGCGGACTTTATGCGTTAGCTTGCCGGCGCCGTCCGACGCGTCGAGAATCGAGCGAACATTGGCGACGCGCGAGTCGAACCGTTGACGGTCGCCGCCGCTAACCGGTCGTGTTTTCGCGAGTTCGCGGTCGATACGTCGCAAATTTGAAACGGCGTGCTTGAAGTAGCGACGCTCGCCGTCGATCGGGCGCATTTCGAGCGCTTTCGAGGCCTCCCAAGCGCGCATCTGCTCGTCGCTCGAATCGAGCCCGGTCTCTTTCAGCTGCTCTTTGATTTCCGTTTCGTTGTAAGGAAATTCAATCCGGATGCGGCGCGTCAGCTCGATAAGCCAGTCGCGGCGGCTCTTTTCGGCCTCGGAGAGCCCTTCGAGGCTGGAAAGTTCGGCGACGGCGGCGGAAAAATCGCTATTTTCAATAGATTTTATCGCCTTTTTTTCCCAGTCCTGCTGGGCAAAAGTCGATTTTAGAGGTACAATAACGGAGACGAGGGCGAGCGTTCCGAGGGCGAACGCGGCGCGGCGAAGCGTCGTTTTCATCGGGCGACCGTTCGTTGCAAGGGAGGAATCGGGAGCGGCGACCGGCGCGCTCCAACGTCCCAAGTATAACCGATTTGCGGCGCGTTCGCAAGCGTTTTTGCGGAAAAAACGCGAATTTTGCGCCGATTTGCGAACAAAGTCGACTTAACGAAAGGCACGTAAGAAGATGCGCGCGAAACAAAAGAAAAAAAACGAGAAAAATTCGACGCTTCGACGACGCGTTGCGACGTTAAGACGGCGAACTTTGACGATCGCGGCGATTTTGACGGCGTTAGGCGGAGGCTTCGACGACGAAAAAACGTTTGACAAAGGCGTGTCGGCGGTCGCGATTGCTAACGACGCGGCGTCGCTGAAAAGCGAAGCGGAAGCAGTCGAGCGACGACTTGTCGAATTGCGCAAAGAAACGATTAACGACTTGCGCTTGAACGTCTTCGCTTGGCAAATTGACGAAAAGTCGCAAAAGGTTCGTCTCGAAACGACCCTCGAAACCGCTCGCGACGCCGTTCGAAAAACGTTCGCGTCGGAGTTGCCTAAATGGCGCGTTGAAACCGTTTTACTGCCGGAGGAAAACGCCGAACTCGACGGTCGCTTTTTCGGTTGGGCGAACTTTTCGACGATTCAAATTCGCAAAGAACCGCGTTACTCGGCGGAGCTGACGACGCAGTCGCGGATGGGAACGCCGGTTCGGATTTTGAAGCGCAACGGCGGTTGGCTTCTGATTCAAAACGCCGACGGTTACTTGGGTTACACGACCTCCGGAAGCGTTCAAGCGGCGACACGCGACGAGTTCAACCGTTGGGTTAACGCAAAAAAATTGATCTGGCTCGACGCGTTCGGCTCGATTTACTCGGAACCGAGTGAAAATTCGTCGCCAATTTCCGATTTAACCGCTGGGAATATAACGGTTTGGAAAAACGAGGAAACGAGCGGCGACTTTTATCGCGTCGAGACGCCGGACGGGCGGCTCGGTTGGATTCGCAAAAGCGGCGCGACAGAATGGAGCGCTTGGCTCGACGTGAATAAGGAACTGAGCGCCGAACGGTTGATCGCGACCGCAAAACGCTTTCTCGGAACGCCTTACGTTTGGGGCGGAACGTCCGCGAAGGGCGTCGACTGCAGCGGGTTGACGTCGCTTGCCTTTTACTTGAACGGTTTCGACATTTTACGCGACGTCAGCCTTCTGCAAGGCGAAGGCGTCGAGGTCGATTTGACGCAAGGACGAAGCGCGCTAAAGCCCGGCGATCTCTTGATTTTCGGTTCGAAACGAAACGACGGATCGACGTACTATAGGCACGTCGCGATTTACCTCGGCGACGACCGTTTCATACACTCGGCGACAAGCGTTCGCATTAATAGTCTAAATCCGGACGCGCTTGATTTCGATAAATACAACGCGTCGCAGTTGATTAAAGCGGTTCGATACGTCGGCGCTCCGAGGGACGATTATTTCCGATGGATTGGCGACAACCCCTTTTATCGCGCGAGATAGGAACGTATATAACGCGGTTTGAGTATTGCGTCGAACGTCTGTTTACTTGACGTCGTATGTTGTTTGTTTTAGTTATTGGCATTTTTAAACGTCTTTTGCGATAATACTTATCGATATTAAAGGAGAGAAAAATGACGACTCGACGACGATTTTTAACCGGCGTCGCCGGCGCGGCTCTTAGTAGCGCTTCCGGGATTTTAAGCGCGAAGGCGTCGGGAGAAGAAACGATTAACGAAGTCGGTAAGTCGAATAAAATCGGCAAGATGCGTCTTTCGTTTCGTCCGTATTTGCTCGAACTGCGACACGCGTTCGGCGTCGCGGGCTCGACGCGCAAAACGACGCAAGGCGTGCAAGTCGAAATCGAACTCGACGGCGTCGTCGGGTACGGCGAAGCCGCTATGCCGCCGTATTTGAGCGAATCGACGGCGTCCGTGTTGGCGTTTTTGGAACGCGTCGATTTGTCGCAGTTTAAGAGTCCGTTCGAGTTGGAGGACGTTTTGTCGTATGTCGACGGAATTTGCGAAAATAATTGCGCGGCAAAGGCTTCCGTCGATATCGCGTTACACGACTTGGTCGGCAAACTGATCGGCCAACCTTGGTGGCGTATTTGGGGACTCGACAAGGAGAAAACGCCGCCGACGATGTATACGATCGGGATCGACAAGCCGGAAGTCGTGCGAGAAAAGACGTTGGAAGCGGAGCGTTTTGCGGTCTTAAAGGTGAAACTCGGTCGCGACGAAAAGAGCGACCGCGAAATGATCGAATCGGTGCGCGCCGTTTCGGACAAACCGATTTGCGTCGACGCCAATCAGGGTTGGAACGACAAGGTTTACGCGCTCGAAATGGTCGAGTGGCTGAGCGAGCGAGGCGTCGTTTTGGTCGAACAGCCGATGAAAAAAACGCGTTGGGACGAAATCGCGTGGATTACAGAACGTAGCCCGCTTCCGATTATGGCCGACGAATCGCTGCAACGGCTAACCGACGTCGCAAGAATGAAGGGCGTTTTTAGCGGCATTAATATCAAGTTGATGAAGTGTTCCGGAATGCGCGAAGCCTGGAAAATGCTGAACTTAGCGCGAGCGCTCGATATGAAGGTAATGGTTGGGTGTATGACGGAAACGTCGTGCGCGATTTCCGCCGCCGCGCAACTTTCGCCCGCGGTCGACTGGGCCGATCTTGACGGTAACTTCTTGATCGGCAACGACTTATTTGACGGCGTTGGGCTTGCGACCGACGGAAAACTGTTATTGAGCGACCGCCCGGGGTTGGGGCTCGTCAAATTGGACGCGCCGAAAAATCGATTGGGGTAGGTTACGCTCTAACTTTTGAAACGGTAACGTTTGTAGTTGAGCCGTGAGAAACTGCGTAAACGTTGATAGAGGAAAAATGTACGATTCGATTTGGAGCCGTCCGAGTTGGGAGATTTTTGCGTTCTTTGCGTTCGGAACCATTCTTGCCGCGACGGTTTGCGCTCGCGGCGCGCTTCGTTTAGGCGGCGATTTTCCGCGTCGACGTCCCGTCGTTTTTGGGGCGGAAGTCGGCGCGGCGTTGGGACTTGCAATTTGCGTTTACCTTTGGGCGTCGACGAATCCGGCGTTTGACGAACTCGACGGCTCCGCCTTGAGCGTTTGGGAAAAGGCGCGTCTTGCCGGTTTTCCGACTTCGACGCTTTTAACGCGTTTGAACGGAACACGTTGCGAATTTTTCTTTGGCGCGGCGTTGGTCGCGCAGACGGCGTTGGTCGGCGCGCTTTGGGGGGCGACGGGACTTCGACGTTTCGTCGGCTGGTTGGAAGAACGAAACAAAGAAAAAGACGACAAGATGAAACGAAACTAGTGTAAGCGTTGAAATAAAACCTGATGCGCGTTTAAAAAGGTTGAACGAAATTTGAAAAAATAACGAGTCGTTTGTGGTAACGCAAAGAAAGGATAACGGCGATGAGCGAACGAATAGACGGCGCGCCAAGTTGGCTTTACGATGAATTTCAACACGCGGGCGTCGATTACGCAAATTTAGAAGTCGCAAGGAAATACGAGTCGCGCCATTTGAAATTTCGCGATTTTGACGCCGAGTTTGAACGAATTCGCGAGCGCGCCGCCCTAAAGCGTTCCGACGTCGTTCTGGATTTGGGGTGCGGAACCGGCGCGTTCGCGATTCCGGCGTCGCGTTATTGCGCAAAGGTTTACGCAGCGGACGTTTCCGCGCCAATGCTCGGTTTGTTGCGGCAAAAGATCGCCGAGCGAAAAATCGAGAATATCGAGACGTTCGCGGCCGGATTTTTGACGTTTCCGACGTTTCCGGCGCCTGTCGACGCGGTCGTTTCGTCGTTGGCGTTGCATCACTTGCCCGATTTTTGGAAAGTCGTCGCGTTGAAACGAATCGCCGACGCGCTCAAACCGGGCGGCGTTTTTTACCTTTCGGACGTCGTATTTCATTTTCCGGTCGAGACTTGGCGCGAGGGAACGCAAGCGGTTCTCGACGAAATGGAACGAAGCGCCGGCGGCGAAGCGAACGCGCATATCGCCCGAGAATTCAGCTCTTTCGATTGGTTTCTCGAAGAAGCGTTCAAACGAACCGGCTTCGCCGTCGAGCAAACGATCGACGACGCGGCGTTTATTCGTGTTTACGTTTGTCGCAAAAAGTAGCGCGTTAATTCTAACATACTGTATTGAATGAGTTGCGTTTGTAAAAGAAGGGCGCCTCTTGTTGTAAACTTTAAAAGGAACGAAACAATGAAAACGGCAAGTTGTCGCGAAGTTCGAGAACTTGACGCGCGCGTCGTCGCCGAGTGGAAGATTCCGTCGCTTTTGTTGATGGAAAACGCCGGACGCGGCTTGGCGGAGGTTTTTCTTGCGAACGCGGCGCGTTTGTGCGGCGGCGTAAGTCCGCGTCGCGTATTGATTTGCTGCGGAAAAGGCAACAACGGCGGCGACGGTTTTGTGCTTTTTCGACGGCTCGAAATGTTTGGAATCGATTGTCGACTTCTTGTCGTCGGAACGCCGGAAAGTTATCGGGGAGACGCCTTAACGAATTTGGAAATCGTTTGCGCCGCGACGTCGCGAAGTCCGGAGAAAATTTTCTTTTTCGACGGTTCGTCGCAAGCGTTTGACCGGCTTGAAGTCGAGTTGGCGCAGGCGGATTGGGCGGTCGACGCGCTCCTTGGAACCGGCGCGATCGGGGCGCTGCGTTCGCCGTTCGACAGTGTTGTCGGCGCGTTAAATCGTTCCGGAAAGCCAGTTTACGCTGTCGACATTCCGAGCGGTTTGAACGCGGACGACGGGACGGTCGCGACCGACGCCGTTCGCGCTAAGTTGACGACGACGCTTGCGGTCGCCAAGCCCGGGCTTTTACTGGAATCGGCAAAACGTTACGTCGGAGAGCTTTACGTCGCCGATATTGGCGTTCCGGTCGAGCCGTTTTTACGTCGAGAGGAACGATGAACTCGGGAAGAACGGAACGCGTCTCGACGACGCAAAACGTCGCCAAGAGAAATCTTTCGGAATCTAAGCGACGACAATCGTTTGCGAATGAACGACGTCGCGTCGTTTTAGGCGCGTTGGCGTTGCTTGGAACTGTCGCGTCGAGCTTGGGAATAAGCGGCGTAAGAACGCGAACGAGGCAAGCTATCGGAAATGAATCAACGCAACTTGAAAAAATGCAAGAGGTTGCGGGAGTTGACGCGCCGGTCGATTGGTTTCGCGAAGATTGGACTTTCGACGCAGATTCTTTTTCGTTGCCGACGGCGGCCCGCGAAGCGATCGACGAGAGTTTAAAACGATTGGCCGAACGTCTAAATAACGACGGTTCCTTAGGTTCCGCGTCGGAATTGTTTGGGCGCGATCCCGGCGTCGCCGGTTTATGCGGGTTGGCTTTCTTGGCGGCGGGAAGCGTTCCGGGGCGGGGACGGTTTGGCGGCGAGTTGGAAAAAATCGTTAGCTATATATTGTCGCAATCGTTCGACTTGCAAAAAACGGCGAACGGCGCTCAAAATTCAAACGTTCGTAATTACTCGCAAGAAAACGAGTTATCGGTAAGAGAGGTCGACGGTTTAATTGCAAATTTTCGCGAAAAAGGACGCAAGCCGATGTACGGGCACGGATTCGCAACCCTTTTTCTCGCCGCGATTTTAGGAATGACCGAGCGTTCCGAGGTTCGCGAACGTACGCGCGCGGCCGTCGACTTAATTGCGCGCGCTCAAAACGCCGAAGGCGGCTGGCGTTACGAACCAAAACCCGTTCCTGTCGCCGATCTGTCTGTTACAGTGTGTCAACTGTCTGCGTTGCGGGCGGCTCGCGACGCGGGAATTTTGGTTCCGAACGCAACTATCGAGAAAGCGGTGGCTTACGTCGAACGGTGTCAAAACGCCGACGGCGGTTTTCGCTATATGACCTTGGACGGGCCGAGCGGCGTCGCGAGGACGGCGGCGGCGATTTTGGCGTTGCAAACCGGGGGCGCGGACGATTCGGCGGCGGTCGAAGCGGCGTTTCGCTATTTGGAAAAAGCGGCGCCATTGGCTTCGAGCGGAGGCGTAAAGCGTTTAACGTCAATCGGTTCGGAAGAAGAAAAAAGCCTTTTGCTCGTTGCCGACGACGAAATTCCGCGTTTGCCGACGACGCGAATCGAATATTATTTTTACGGCGAGTTTTACGCGGCGGCGGCGTATTGGCGAGCGGCTCGCGACGCGGCGTCAAAAGAACGTTGGGCGCGTTGGGCGAGACGAGCTTATCCGAATTTATTGTCGCGACGCGGCGACGACGGCTTGTGGCGCTCAAACGTTTCGACCGACGCGGAGACGGCGTTCGTTCTCTGCGCGTTGTTGACGCCCTTCGAACGCGCGCCGTTCTTTTTGCGTTAACTCTTGGCGTTTAAACGTTTAGTTTCTTAATCTTCGAGCGGGATTTCCGACCAATTCTCGGCAAGCCACGGCGTTTTTTTAACCGCGCGCAGGCCCCAGTTTCCGCGCCACCCGGTTCGAACGCCGTCCGGATGCGGGTTTCCGTGAAAAACGACGATTTTAACCCCTTGTCTTTGCTTGGGTTCAAAAAAATAACCGAGCGGAAAACGACGCATATAATGTCTCTTAAAACTCAAACACCAATTCGCGTCCCAATAATCGAAAAATCCGCCGCGCCGCGCCGCCCAACTCAGATAGGCCTGTTCGTTGCGATGTTCGGCGTACACGGCGTCGCGGTTCTTCAAAAAATAGTCGAGAATTTCCGGATGCGCGCCGACTTCGAAACGGAAAACCGAGGAATTGCCGATATTTTTGCCGGGCAAATTCCAGTCTTCGACGATGCGGAACTCGCCCGGAACCTCGAAAAACGGGTCGAGGGAGTCGAGAATCACCACGTCGAGGTCGAGAAAGAGCGCGGTTCCTTCGACGTCGGCGAGTTTCTCTTGAAAAAGCGTTAACTTGCGCCAACCGCGTTCTGGACGACCGTCGAGTCCCGTCATTTCCGGGAGCGGGCGAACTTCGACGTCGCGTCGTAAACCGGTTGGGTCGTCGGTAAAGCAAACGAAACGGTGCGGACGCGACAAATGCCGCTTGACGCGCGACGCAAGGATATTAACGTATTCGGCGGAGAATTTTGTTCCCCATTTCATACAAAGAACGTTATCCATCGGGCGACCTTTCTGCTCTGGTTGCAAAGGATAAAGACGCTCGATTATAACGATTAAAACGCAAGTGCGCAAGAGCGATCGTCGTTCTTTTGATCGGAAATAATAAACGCCGTCTCGGAAAACGAAACGGCGTTTAAATTTTGCTGTAAGTTAAGCGATTACTTGGTTTCCAACGCTTGCGCGAGGTCGGCGATCAGGTCGTCCGCGTCCTCGATACCGCAGGAGAGGCGAATCAAGTCCGCGCCGACGCCGCACGCTTCCAGCTCCGCTTCCGAAAGTTGACGGTGCGTCGCGTTCGCCGGGTGAAGAACGCAAGTGCGAGCGTCCGCGACGTGCGTCGCGATCTGCGCG
>JAFSFF010000521.1 GCA_017435375.1 Thermoguttaceae bacterium | reverse complement strand
CAACGTTTCCAACGCCCCAAACACCCCAAACGCTCTAAACGCTTTAAACGCTTTAAACGCCGCCAATCTCCCAGCCGCCGACGCCAAACGCCGAAAAATCGCCGTTTCGTCGCGCCGCCGTTCGCTTTTTTCGCCGCTCGTCCGTTCGCCGATAAATTAGACGCGTCTTACTCGTTCGTCGACTCGCCCCAATTCAACGCCGGAACGCCGTCGAACCAACTTTCGTCGATAAATCGCCCGAGCAAGTAGAATTTTTGATCCGGATACCAAAGAACCGCGCGCCCGTCGACTTGCGTCGAACTCGTATAAAACGACTGCCCGCTCGGTCGGTCGGCGAAAAGTTTCGGCTCCGCGAACCAAATCGGCTGACGCGCCCCCGCTTGGTACGTCCCGGCCAAGAGGTAAAGCGGCCCGCGATTCTGCCAAGGATTTTTATCGTCGAAATTAAACTTATTGTGCAAAAACGCGTAATAGTAACCGCTCGCCGCCTCGTTCCCCTTCCAATCGTAAATCGGACAGGGCGACAACGGGTGTTCGAACGGCTTTCCGCCGTCGCGGTCGAGGAGCGGTTCCGGCGCCGACCAAGTTTCGCCGTCGTCCGAGCTAACCGTCCAATACGGTCGCCCGACGCCGGTTCGCAAGAGCGCGAAAAGCCGACCGTCCGGCAACTTAACGATCGCCGGTTCTTCGCAATGCGCGCCGACGCGGAGAACGTCGTCGTTCGTCGCGAACCAACGAACGACCAAATTTTTCGGCTCCGGGTCGTCGTCGATGTTCTCAAACCGGATGAATTCCGTCGCCGTTTTGAATTTCGAATGAAACTCCGGCGCGGCGTATCGAGTGCAACCGACGAGGTATTTTCCGTCCGGGCCGAGCCGCAACGGCTTTTGCCAAACCACCCATTCGGGGGGAATCGACGCGTCGGTCGGGTCGTTCGTCGTTCGCGGCTGGTCGATCGTTTGCGGTTCCGACCAAGTTTCGCCGCCGTCGTCGCTGAAAATCCCGACCATTAAGCCGGTGTGTTGGCGGTTCGTCGAAACCTTACCCGGTTGGTATTGATTGTAAATAACGTAAATTCGTCCCGATTTCGAGACCATCGGGAAGCCCCAACTCGCGATCGGAACGTCGGAATCGAACGTTTTCGGCCCGGCCAAGACCTTCGGCGCCGACCAAGTTTTCCCGCCGTCGACGCTTTTGAAAAGCGTTACGTGTTGATCGAGCGCGCCTTCGCAGGTCGCTTGGCAAGTCAACGCAAAGAGAGCGCCGTCGGGCCCGTCGAAAACTTGGAAGTGATCGTTGTAACAGTCGCCTAACTTTTCCGGCTCGACTTGCGGGACATAAACGATAAAATCGGGTTTCGTCGTTTGAACGTCCTTAACAAAGTTAGGTTTTTGTTCCTTTCTCGCCGCCAACGTTCGCCGGATTCGCCCTTCGTACTCCGCTCGCCAAGCGTCGACGCTCGCGCTCTGTTGGGCGACGACCGCGTTTTCGGTCGTCGGAGCGACGCCGCCGAAGATTAGCGCCGCTCCAAGAATCGCCGTTCGCCCCAACTTCATCTCGTCTCTCCTTTTCGTTCGTCGGTCAACATTTCGATTCGCGACGCTTTATTAGCGCCGCTTAACAATTTTCGCTTCTCTCGTCGTTTTCCGCGACGCTTAAACGTCCCGCAAAACCGGCAAAGTTTCGCCGTTTTATCTCAAGCGTCGTCAATTTCCGCCTGTTTCGGCTTCGAGAAGTAAAGAAGCGAATGTTTCGGGCCCGGCAAAACGCTCGACTCGCCGACGTAAGAATCGCCGGACTCGGCCCAAGCCTCCGCTTCGTCGGTCAAACCGTTCAGAATCGCCTCGATTCGCCGTCGATAACGCTCGACGCCGTCGCGGTCGAGGTCGGGCGGAACCCAAATATCGCCGCTCGGAATACAACGGGCCCGCGACCCCGGACGCGGAATCGCGAACCGATCCCAACTCTTGAAGCGGAACGGTCGGTCGTACCCGACGCCCATCGCGACGATCGGAATTTGCAATTTCGACGCAAGATAAACGCACCCCGGCGCCAAGACGCGACGCGGGCCCCGCGGGCCGTCCGGAGTGATCGTCAAATGTTGCTTTTCGCTCCGCTCCTTGCGCATCATCTCGCGCAACGCTTGAACGCCGCCGCGATTCGTCGAACCGCGAACGCAGTCGAACCCGAGCAAATTCGCGACCTGCTCCAATACGTCGGCGTCCGCGTGTTTGCTCGCCAACATCGCCAAACGACAATGCCTTCGCAAATAAATGAAAAACTGAATATACTCGTGCCAGAATATATATATCCGCCGCTTACCGTCGTTTTCGTACGCCGGGTCGATTATCGGATCGTAATATGCGACGCGGTAGTCGAGCGTCGGCATTAAGGAATGAACGCCGAGCGAAACCAGCGAACCGGCCGCTCGCGCCAACGTTTTACTTCGAATTTTCATCGGTTGGGCGTCGGGAAATTGTCGACGTTTATCAATAAAAAAAAGCCGACGCGACGTTAAACGTTAACGGTCGCGTCGGTTTTAACATTCGCGCCGTTTTTATTGGCAACGGCGCCCTCGTATTTTTAACGCTCCTTTTGTCGCTTCAAACGCCGATCAACGAGCGCCGACGACAAAATCCTCTTCCGGTTCGCTCAAAGCCGCTCTCGGATTCGTCGCGGAGGACGGCGCGAAATCGAAATTTTCCTCGCTCAAACCGGGCCCGTTCGTCGGCGGAGTCGGTTCGACGATCGGTTCGAACGCCTCTTCGTCGTCGAACGAAGTCGACGCGTTCGGATTCGCTAAAAAAGAAAGATCGTCGAACGTCGGGTCGAAACGCTCTCCGTCGGCGGAAATCAGCAATTCGTCGAAGTCGGCGGCGCAAGCGTTCGGCAAACGCAAACGAGCGTTGCGCGCCAAATCCGCCTTTAAACGGTCGCGATAACGGTAATCGACGTAAATAAAACCGCCGAGCGCAGCGAGCGCGAACGAAAGCGCGAAAAAGAGAATTTGATCGCCGGCTTCCTTCTTCGGCGGCTCCGGTTCGGGCGGAGGCGCGAGCGGAGTCGTCTCCGCAAACGGGTCGAGTCGACGAGGCGGCTCCTCTTTTTTCGGCGTCTCTTGCGCGACGACGTCCTTCGTTTCCTCGACCGGAAGCTCGACGATCGGCTCCGGAGTCGGCGCGGAAAGAGTCAAAAACCCTTCCGGATAAAGGAGTTCTTCGGAACGCTTCGCCGGTTGCGGAGGTCGATTGCGACGAGCCGCGTCGACGGACGAAAAAACGGTCGGCGATTCCAAGTCGAGCGACGGAACAAAGAGCGCGCGACTCTCGTAAGCCGCCGAAGCGCCGTCGGACGAAACCGCCGCGCCGACGCCTTGCGCCAAGGCTTCGCCGCCGACGCTCCCCAAAGAAGCGACCGCCGCGCCGACGCAAAGACGGACGAACGCCGTCGAAAAACGCCGCCCCAAAGAGCGCCGATCGTTCGTCAAGAACGCGCTTGCCATCGTTTTCATTCGTTTCGTTGAAGGATCAAAACCGCCGCGAACGTCGCCGCCGCAAACCTAAGCGTTCTCCATTATACCGCGAAATCTCGTTCGTTTCAAGAAATAAATCGCAATAATCGCGAAATTTCCCAACGTCGCGCGCCCGTTCGACGTCAAAGACGTCAAAACTCCGACGACCGTTTTTTACGGAACGCCGACGCCGCGTCGAAAAAGGAAAAAAGAGGAGTCGAACATAAGCCGGATTCTGTCCTCTCGAAAGAGGGACGGTCATTTATCTTGACGGATTCGTCGCCGAACCGTTCTTCGCGGTTTACCCGCGTCTTGAGGACGGATCGCCCCCCGCTCGACTCGAAAGTCGAACGCGACGCTGTTTAACCTTGCTCCCGATGGGGCTTGCCTGGCCGGCCGGTTGCCCGGGCCGCCGGTGAGCTCTTACCTCGCCGTTTCACCCTTACCGACGACGGTCGAAACCGTCGCAGGCGGTTTGCTTTCTGTTGCGCTATTCCCTGATCTCGCGATCGGCGGGCGTTACCCGCCATCGTATCCTGCGGAGTCCGGACTTTCCTCGAAAGAACGCCTTGCGACGCTCTCTCCGCGACCGTCCGTTCGGCTCCTCTTTTTT
>JAFSFF010000520.1 GCA_017435375.1 Thermoguttaceae bacterium | reverse complement strand
GTTAAAAGCGCGACGATCATCGCCATTCCGACGATGCGCAACATCAAAACGACCGCGACGGCGGCGAGCGTTAATAGCAGGCGGTTTTGGAAGTCGACGTCGACGCCGCGTAATTCGGCGTATTCCTCGTCGAAACAAACCGCTTCGAGACGCTTAAAGTCGCAAAAAACGACGAGTAAAATCGCGCCTCCGAGAGCCGCCGCCGTCCAAATATCGCTTCGCCCGATGAGGAGAACGTCGCCGAAAAGGTAGGTCGAAACCGAGACGTACCCGTCGACGCGTTCGATAAAAAGGAGACCAAGCGCCATTCCGATCGCCCAAATCGCGCCGAGAAGCGTTTCTTCTCGTTCTTTCGCGCGTCGACGAATCGCGTCGACGAGAAGCGCCGATAAGACCGCGAATAACAGCGCCGTCGGGATGGGATTGACGAACGAACTCCAACGTTCGCAAAGGTTGGGCGCGTTTTCCGGAGAGGTAAAAAACGCCGCCAACGTTAGCGTTCCCAGCGCGCCGGTCTTTAACGCCTGTTGGAACCAAAGTCCAAAACCGATTCCGCCAAACGCGCAGTGCGAAATCGCTCCGGCAAGATAACCGATGCGGCGAGCGACGACCAGCGCGCCGATAAGACCGAACGTAACGCTGGAAATCGCGCTTAAAAGGTAAACGTTTTTTAAAAAATCGGGCGTCATTCGAAAAAGCGTCGAGCGCGGTTGCGTCGCGACGTTAAAATGCGGGATTGGCGCGAAATAGGTAAAGTAACAGGGAAACGAAAAACGGGAGCCGACGTCGCGACGCGTTGAAAAACGTTTCGCAAGTTTGGCTCCCGTTTCGAATTCGACCGACGGTCGACGTTTAAGCGACGTCGACGAATCAAGGCGTCGCGACGTCGCTTAAACGCTTAATTTAAGGCGGTTAAACCTCAAATTACATGTTGCCGAGCTTGTAGATGAGGTCGGCGGCGCGGGTGCTGTAACCCATTTCGTTGTCGTACCAGGACAAGATTTTGACCATGTTGTCGCCGATGACCATCGTCCATTCCGGAACGAAGATCGAGCTGTAGGTTTGGCCGACGACGTCCGCGAGGACGATCGGGTCTTCGCAGTAATCCAAAACGCCTTGCATTTGTTCCGAAGCGGCGGCGGCTTTGACGGCGGCGTTGACGGCTTCGACGGTAACCGGTTTCGCGGTTTCGCAGACGAGGTCGACGATGGAGCCGGTCGGGGTCGGGACGCGGAGGGAGATACCGGTCAGCTTGCCGTTGACTTCCGGAATGACGAGACCGACGGCTTTCGCGGCGCCGGTGGTGGTCGGGATGATGTTGACGCCCGCGGCGCGACCGCGATAGATGTTTTTGTACGGTTTGTCGAGCGTAACTTGGTCGTTCGTGTAGGAGTGAACCGTCGTCATCAAACCTTTGACGATACCGAAGTTATCGTTGAGGACTTTGGCGACCGGCGCGAGGCAGTTGGTCGTGCAGGAAGCGTTCGAAACGTATTTGTGTTCCGGCTTCAGTTTGTCGTCGTTGACGCCGAGAACGCAGGTGAAGAATTCGTCGCCTTCGCCTTTCGCCGGAGCGGAAATGACGACTTTGCGAGCGTTGTGGCTATTGTAACCTTCTTTGCCGTCGGCGGCCGGGTTGGTGAAGAAACCGGTGCTTTCGAGGACGACGTCGGCGCCGAATTCGGCCCACGGAATGAGGGACGGTTGTTTTTCGGCCGAAACCGGAATCTTTTTGCCGTTGACGATGAGGTTCTTTTCATCGTATTCGACCGTGCCGTCAAAACGACCTTGCGAGGAGTCGTATTTGAGAAGGATGGCGAGGGTTTTCGTGTCGGTCAAGTCGTTGATACCGACGACGTTGTACTTTTCCGGAGCCTTCATCATTTGACGGAAGACGATACGACCGATACGACCGAAACCATTAATACCAACGTTGACAGCAGCCACTGTAAATCTCCTTTGAGCGCTTAAACTACCGTTTGAAAATCTTCCGGAATCGCGGGCGGAACGTCGAGCGTCGGGGCCGCGTCGGAAGAGCGGGTTATCGAGGGAAGCGCGCGACGATTCGATTCAAAGCGAAACCGAACGCGTCGAGAACCCAAAGACGGGGAAAAACGCGTCTCGATAAAATTTTAACCTAATTATAAACCCTTCCGCGCGTTCTACAAGCCCCCGAAGCCCAACTTTGGAGGACAAAAAACGTTTTTTTTGAAATTTTTTCTTTTCCTAAATTGCCTATTTTATTTATTTTGTAATCGGCGGTTTTGACGGTCGGCAACAGTTTTCGGCGTTTGGACGCAACGGTGGCGAGGGACGAAAAAAGCCGCGCGACGCAAGGTCGGCGGCTTGGGGAAACGGTCGGAGGAACGCGTCCGTCGTCCTTATATATTAATGGCGACGGCGCAAGGCGGCGCGTCGGGCGTCAAACGACGCGAATCGGGTCGCTTTCTTTGTCGCTTGCTCTGACGGCGAGTTCCGGGAATTTGCGGGCGATTCGGTCGGCGAGAATGCAGGCGGCGAAGCGTTCGGTCGCGTAATGCCCGGCGAGAATCAAGCCGATTCCGCGAGCGCGGGCTTCGAGACAAGCGTGAAAGCGCGCTTCGCCGAGGAGGAGCGCGTCGGCGCCCGCGTCGTCGGCGTTTCCGACGAAATCGTCCGCCGCTCCGCAACCGATCGCGACGTTGCGAATCGTTTTTTTGTCGTCGCCGACCGCCAAGAGCGCCGGGATTTGCAACATATCTTTGACTTGCTCGATCAGCGCGGCGAAGGTCGTCGGTTT
>JAFSFF010000519.1 GCA_017435375.1 Thermoguttaceae bacterium | reverse complement strand
CTCCGGATTCCGGACGAACGCGTCGGGGCGAAGAAGAACCCAAGTCGCGGCGACGACGTTCGCGTAAGGCGCGAAAATTTCCTCCGCAAACTTCGTCGACTTCCAAAACGCGAGCCGTTGAACCGTCTTCCGTTCGCGGTCGAAATAGCAAAGGCTAAGCGCGTCGTTTTGATACAACCGAGCAAGCGCGAACCCGCCGTTCTTCATATGTCGGAGCGCGACGTCGAACGTCGTCGTTTCGATCGGCGCGACGGTTTGCGGTTTTGTATTGGCGTTCATTCTTCTTTTTTCTCCTTCGTATATTGGGCGGAATCGCCGCGACCGACGGGAGCCGAAACCGAGTTCGCGCGGAAGCGCGGGCCCGGAACGGCGCGGTCGCCGTCCTCCTTGTCTTTCCGATAAAATCTTCGTTCGGCGGGGCGGTAAACGAAGCGCGGCGCGACGAGCCGTCCGGTCGCGTCGAACGCCGGTTCGATTAAGAGCGCGTCGTAAAACGTTCGCAAGATTTCCTCTTTCGGCGCCGCCGTCGTCAAGCGCAAGCCGAAGCGCCAAGCGAGCGCGACGATTTCGTCTTTCCCGTAAACGGCCGCCGCCGCGCCAATTTTCGCCGCTTCGAATCCGGTCAACGCCCGCCCTTCGGTTCGGTAGGTGCGAACGAAACCGCCCAAATAGGTAAGGGCGACGCGTTGTTCCAAACTTGGGCCGAGGTTAAGACGGCGGAGTCGGCGCAATCGTCGCGGACGCGGGCCGGGCTTTTTACGCGTCGTTTTCATTGTTTGCCGCCGTCTTTCGTCGATTGTTGCGCCGCCGGTATTCTTCCCAATCGCGCGGCGACTCCCGACGCGGTTTCGTCGCCCCGCGGTCGGTCGGCGACGCGTCCGGAGGGTCGGACGTTTCGCGCTTTCGCTTGCGCTTCGCGTTCAACTCTTTCAAGTCGAGGCGAACAAGCGGAACCCGCGAAACGTAAAACGTCTTGTCGGCGCAACGGTAAGCGACGCGCGGCGCGATAATCTTGCCGTCCGGCGCGAAGACCGGCGCGACTCGCAGGCATTCGCCGAGAAACTCCCAAAGGAGACGCTTCGGCGTCGAGGCGACGCAAGGAATCCCGAACTTTTCGAACGTCGCGAGCAACTCGCCCTTCATGAACGTCTCCGCGTCCCAAAGGAGCGGTTTAAGCTCGTTTTCCGTCAGCGCGCGCCCTTCGAACCGATAAGCGCGGGCGTAAAAGTCGTAGTCGATATAAGCCATCGGCCCGGCTCCTTACCAAATCCGAAGCGTCCAGTAAAGCCGCCCCTCCGCGTCGTAAGCGACGCCGGGCGCGACCTTCGTATAACGGGCGCCGTGCATAATGTCGGCGTGTTTCTCCGAAAGCTCCCAAGCGCGAACGGCGGCTTCCGGCGACGTCTGCCAAGCGGCGCAAATCTCCGGCGTCGGCGGGTATTGATGGAAGCAGGAGCGCCAAGCCGCCATCAGTCGCGAGTGCGCGCGGGCCCCGTCGGCGAACCGCTCGTCGAGTTGGAGCGGACGCAAACCCTCGGCGGCGCGGGAACGGTTCGCCGCTTCGACGAGTCGCAAGCCGAGCGCGATTTCGCGTTCGAGCGTCGTATGCGCGGCGCAAGTCGGAGCGCCGACCGTTTCGCAAGTTTCGGCGGAGCAAGTCGGAACCGCCGTCGTTTCGCCGCCGACCGGGCAAGAGCCGCCGGGACAAGCGGGCGGCGTCGCGGGCGTCGACGTTTCCGCCGCGTCCGTCTTTCGCTCGACCTCGCAAGCGCCGCCGGAGCAAGCGGGAGCCGCCGACGTTTCCGCCGCGTCGTCCTTTTTCTCGACGACGCAAGCGCCGCCCGCGCAAGTCGGCAAGTCGCGCGAAACGCTCCCCGCCGTCGAGCCGACCGACCAACCGCCGGAACCGTAAGCGCCGTAAGTCGCGGCGACTTGGTAAGCGCAACGCCGCCCGAAGAGCCCGCGCGTCAACCCGCAAGCGGACGCGACGTCCGTCGTCGAAATCGCGACCAAAAGCGCCGCGAGCGTAATTTGCCAATATCGTTTCATCTCGTTTCCTCCTTGTTAACCGACGAAGTCGTGAAAATCTTGCGCGGGCGACGCGTCCGTCGAGTCGTCCGACGGTTCGAACGCGACTCCCGCCGCGACGCGTTTGAGCTTCTCGGAAATTTCGCCGAGTTCGCGTTCGACGTCGAGTCGGCGCCGCTCCTTGTGTTCGCGAAGGGTCGACGCGGCGCTTGGTTGGGCGGAGCCGTCGCGACCGACGGGAGCCGCGCCGTCGCGGTCTTCTTTGAGGCGTTCGAACAGCTCGTCGAACGGGCTTTCGTAATCGCGCTTGAGCTTGGCGACCGAGAGCCGATCGATCGTCGAGCCTTCGACGCCGTGAATCGCCAAATAAACGCGGTTCCCGACGACCTTCAAGACGCTAATTTCGACGCGGTCGTCGACGACGATCCGCTCTTGTTTCGGCTTGGCGGAGAGTATCAGCATCGCGCGGCCTCCGCGTTCTCGGCGACTTCGGCGCTCGTTTCGTTTCCGGAGACTCGCGCCTTCTCGGCGGCCTTCCAAGAGGCGATTTCGATTTCGAAGCTGATCAGCTTGTTAATACCGCGTTCGAGTTCGAGTATCCGGTCGACCGCGTCGGGCCCGAAGACTTCGGCGATTTCCGCGTCGGTCAATCCGTCGACCCAGCCGGCGATAAGAAGCGCCTTATCGCGCGGCGAAAGAATCTCCTTGACGATACTGAAAAGCGGTTCCGGAAGCGGAACGCGGAGTCGGGTTTGAGTAAGGTTCATTGGTTGGGCTCCTTATTGAGCTTGAAGGGCTTGCGGCGAGGAATTGCCGCGTAAACGTGCGGCGGATACTCTTGTAGTCCAAGCGCGGCGATTTCCTCGTCCGGTTCGTAGTCGCGGGACGTTTCAAGAAAGGCGAGTCGCGTTTTAAGGTCGGCGTGAATCTTGCGCGTCTTTTCGTCGGCGAGTCCGATTCGATCGACAATCGAGTCCGGAACAATCAGCGCGAAGAAGAATAAATCGTTGATTACCTGAAACGCTAACCGACCTGCGTCGAGAGGATACTGAAAAACAAACAAGTCGGTTATTTGTTCGATTCTCTCGAATTGTTTTCGGGGAGAGACAACAAGCGTCGACGCGATAAACGGCATTCGTCTATCAAGTCTCCCGTCTCGGTAATTTTCCTCTAAAAAACGTTTGCAGTTTTCAACGGGCCAAGTTGTTGTCCGGAGCCCTTTGTACCCGCAGAGTTCGCCGTAAAGGCGAAGCATATCGGTTAGGTCTACCAACGCCGGTCTTTTTCGCGGCGTTGCGCGAAGCGCTTTCATTGGTTGGTCTCCTTAGGGGCGAGGTAAATAAGATGAAGACGGTCGTCGAGGCGACGGTCGCGCGGGTTCATATCTTGCAGGGAACCAAGGGCTTGTTTAACTTCCTCTTCCCAACGTTCGAAGTCGTCGCCCTCGTAACGCTTGAAGTAAATAACGACGTCGGCTCCCTCGGCCAAGACTTGACGAACGCGCTCCTTGATAGTTGCGATAAACTCCGGCTTCCAAACAATCGCGCCGTAAACGGGGAGCTTGCGCAACCCGAACGCTTTCATCGTTCGCCGTTGAATCGCTCCGCAACGCGCGACGCGTCGCCGACGCTTGCGCCAAAGGCGTTTCATTGTTCGGACTCTTCGTTTTCAATGAAAGGTTTGTCGTCGAGGTCGACGCTAATGATTGCGCGGGAAAGCGTGACAGAAACGGCGGCTATCGCTTTATGGTAATTGTCAATGGCTTTCGATTCGGTTGCACGCAGTTCTTCAAGCCTCTCATCAGATACGGAAGCGCGACTAATATTGCTTTTGACGCGACAAAGCGCGTCTTCGGCGCTGTGAGCCGTCTCCAAGTCGCAAAGAAGAGTGTCAATAACGCAACGGTCGGCTTTTCCGGATAACAAAAGCCACCGAAACGTTATAAGCCAAGCGCGTCTGAAAACGTCCGACATAAAACACCCGTACCTAGAAAAACCTTGTTCAAGTCTTTCTAGGTCATTTTCAATCAAGACCGAAAATCTCATAATATCTCCAATAAAAGGCGTTATAAAAGGCGTTGCGGACCTAGTTCGGCGTTTGGCGCCACTCGCGCGCCGAACGACTTTCGAGGCGGAATCGCGGTTACCTTGGAAAGCGGTTGTCGCCCGCAACGCTTGGGGGAAGTTTGACGAGAGCCGCAGTCCAAGCTCGGCGCTCGGGACCAATCAAGCGGCGAGCAAACGCGATTTTGAAGAACAGCGAACAAAATCGTGTTTTTCGTCGACTGCGGCTCTTTTGAGAGACGACCGGCCCTAGCTTATTGGCGGGCCAACGCCGTTAAGCGTCGACGCGTTACAGGAGACACCTGGCTGCTTGCGTCAAGGTTGTCGACCGGTCGTCCTTTTTATTGCGGTTGTCTAGGCTTGTCTTGTGATTCGGTTGGCAAATACAACGGCATCGCTGCTGTATAATCACGAAGCCGAAGCGCTTCAGTAAATCCAAGCAGATACAAGCCGTAGCCTGTTGCGTTTTTTACGGAAAGCAAGTACAGCTTTTCTGCTGTCAATTTGTCGTTATCGTTCATTTTATGCCTCCTTATATCCTTAGTATAATCAATATCTGATAACTGTCAATCCGAAAATCACAGATATTGATAAAATTTTCATAAGAATCGTGCTGTCTCCTTTACGGGATAACAGGTATTGATATAATAAGAAGAAAGGAGGAAGAACCTATGACTATTAGCGGCGACCAGATTGCCCAAATTCGTGCTTCTGCTAAATTAACGCAGGCGCGTTTTGGAGCCAAGCTAGGCGTTAGCGCGAGCGCAGTTGGCAACTGGGAGAACGGTTTTTGCGACTTTCCTACCGCCAAAATCCAGTTGCTGATTGACTCTTTTAGCATTCGCCCAGAATGGCTTGAAACCGGTGAAGGCGACATCTTTTTTGTGCCCCAACACCCAACGCCGCGAGAGTACGCTAAATCACTTGGATGTTCGGATTTGTTTGCCGACATCTTTGCTGGTTTCTGTATGCTCGACGACGCCGACAAAGCAAGATTCAATGAAGCGCTTGATTTTGTTCTCACAATCGCGATGCGTGGACGCAACACGTCGCAACAGTCAAGCAATGGACAAGCAATCGATATTGGCGGCGATAACTATGGAGACATTTGTCAGATAAACCGTAACTAATCAACCTTTGATTCAAGAACCTCGGTTAGGCCAATAACCGAGGTTCTAGGAGACACCAAAAATGTATGAGCAAGATTATGAGAAAGCCGATTTTCTTGGCTTTTTTCACTCGATCACTTTTGAAAACTACCGTAATTTCCAAGGCCAAAATAGCTTTTCCCACCTGTCACCTATCAACGTGATTTACGGAGAAGACGCAACCGATTGCGACGCCATTCTGGATACCATCGAATATGTTGCCGACGGTTCTTGTCGTAAATCAATAAAAGTGTCCGTCGAAATTAAAACGACGCCTGACTGGATCAAGAGTTATTCGAAAATTCTTGTGAAAAAACGCGGTAAGTTTAAGATTACGCCTAGGGATTTCGAAGCTCGAACGATTACTTCGTTCAGGTTGCGGAAAGAAAGAAAAAAATTTAATACGCATCCGAATTACAACAAGGGGCTTAGGACAACGGCCCAATACCAGCCTGTATCCTGTGAATATTTGGATCCGTTTTATACGGCTGAGAAAAAATATGTCGTAGCCGAATTGGCTTCGCGAAGCTTTGATTGGTTTGGCTTTTACAGAAAACGTTTCGATAATTGCCCTATCGAATCGGAGGTGTTTGAAACCTTAACAGATTTATCGAACGACCAATGGCAAACGACCGTTTGTGGTTTCGAACTTAACAATGCAGGCGTTCAGTTCTTGGAAAAATTATATAATTTTGCCATCAACTCCGGGCTTGTGGTCTTTATCGCAACGTCTAATTCAATGATTAGCGAGTTTTTTGAGACTCAAGCACACGCAACTGTTTATGTAGTAACCAAGCAAAACGAGGCGGCAACTTTGCGCCTTAAGCCCAATTTAACCGCCGCTTCGCTTGAATCATAACCTAACCTAAAAACCGCTTCGCCGCCGCGCCGCCACTCCGCGACGGCAAAGCAAGGAATCGCAAAATGACGGAAGAAAAACGCGGGGACGATACGCCTCTGTTTGCTTATCACGAAGGTCTGCATATCGAATTTAAACAAGAATGGACGTCAACGATTTTACGCACTGTTGCCGCGTTTGCGAATACTGAAGGCGGACGGGTCTTTCTAGGGATTGACGATAACAAAAGGATTGTAGGTATTCCTGACAATGAAATAGATTCGCTTCAGCGTAAGTGCGGTTCGACTATCAGAGATACGTTGGGGATAACGCCCCGAATTGAAGTGGTTACTCTTCACTCTCGGAAATGTATCAAAATAACGACGCCGCCTTCGCTTGTTCTTGTTCCGTGCAAAGAAAAAAACAACCCGCCTCAATATTTTATTCGAATCGGCGCGCAAACGAGAATAATGACGCCCAAAGATTTAACATACTTTGGGAAAAAGCGCGAAGCGATTGTTGCTGACTGGGACAATAAACAGCGCTCGTTTGAAAAAGATATAGACGCCAAAGCGTCTCCAATTCCCGCCTATATCGAAAAATTTATCGCGGGATTTTTGTCGTCTAATTATCGGTCGGATATTCTTACGCCTCCCGGTTGCTATGAAACGAGCGGCCCGCCCAATATAACGCCGGGTTATGCAAACTCGCTTATTCCGGTCGCCGCGATGTTCGAACATCGTTTTGCGTTTTACTATTGGGCTTTATGGGCGCGAGAAACGCTAACCTCGGAAGAGTCGATCAATTCGTTTTTTCCGCCGAATCTCTTTAGTCTTGACGCGCATAACGACTTTGGCGGCGATTGCGATTTTAAGCGAGAAGAATTTGATCATATCGCTTACGATAAAACAAACGAAATGGCCTTGTTTTCTTGGCTAAGGTTGCATCCTATGAACGACGGTCAGATTTATCCGGCCGTTATGCTTAACTTGGTTGGCGACGTTTACCTTTTGAACCGACAGTACCGCAATATACCGAAAGAGTTTCGCACACGATACTACACAGACCGATACGGCAATATACATCGGATTAAGTACGTCGACAGCCTGCGTCGGCTAGGTTCGGCGCTTGATTCGCCCAACAAATCGACTTACGCTTACCAAGATCGGTTTTACTTGGATATCGACCTCGATTTCTTTTTCTATGGTCGCGATTTAAGCAAACTCCAAAAATGGTCTCCGGCCAAAATTCAAAAATATTTCACAAAGGACGCCGACGTTGTAAAATGGCTTGTGCGAAATGTTGGAGGAATAACTTTTGCTCTTGAGCCCAGTTATACTTTAGGGATTTCTAACTCTCTGCAACAATACGACGTACTCCAAAAACTTTTCTTTACGCACGACCCCTTGTGCGATTGGAAGGCGTGCGACTGGAAAGAGCGTTGGAAGCGCTAAAACGAGACGGCTCTTGCGCCGGGCCGGTTGCGGCGCTATAATCGCTTGAATCAAACCTAACCTAAAAACCGCTTCGCCGCCGCGACGCCACTCCGCGACGGCAAAGCAAGGAATCGCAAAATGAACTTGAAGAACGTCGGGAGCGTCGCGCTCCTGTTGGCCGCCGTCGCGTGTATTGCGTTCGGCGTTGGGAAGAGTCGTCTTTTAACCTTGGAGAGCGTCGCCGCCGAAGCCGAAGTTTCGCAAACGGAAGCGCCCGCTCAAACGGGCGTCGCGGACGTCGCGAAAGAGGCGACGACCCGTTCGTTTTTCGAGAGCCTCGGGGCGTGGTCGGCGGGGATTGTTATCGCTGCGATTATGGGAATTATCGGATTTTTCAGGAAGAAGATTTTCGGGATTTGGAAGCGCGAAAAACTGTCGGATTTGGAGCGCAACCTGTTGCGCGCGCTCGCGACGCCGGGCGAGAAGGTCGTTATTCGCCGCCTCAAGACGATCGGCTTCGACGAGTATTCTTGCAACCGCTTTCAACTTCCGCAGGATACGCCCGAACAAAAGGACGCCTTAGAACAAGCCCTCGACCGTTTAACGGCCCTCGGATACGCCGAGCATACGGCGACCAGTCGAATCGACGACGAATGGACGGCGAGTTTTCAAGAACGCGAAAAGGCGAAGCGTAAAGGCGCGCCGCCGACGGACTTTCCCCGAATCTAAGACGAACGCCTAAGGAGTCTACCCCAATGGAAGAACGCGAAGAGAATACGGAAATGATCGTCTATCCGTTGCCGAACGGACGCGGGCAGGTCGCGCTTACGGCTCGCGACGGCGCGGTTTGGGCGTCGCAGAAGCAGATCGCCGAACTTTTTTCCACCTCCAAGCAGAACGTTAGCGATCACATCGCCAACATCTTTAAAGAAAAGGAGTTGGACGAAAATTCAGTTGTCAAGGATTTCTTGACAACTGCCGCGGACGGCAAAAAATACGTCGTGCGCTTTTACGCCTTGCCGGTTATTCTCGCGGTCGGCTTTCGCGTTCGCGGGATCGGCGGGACGCTCTTTCGTCAGTGGGCGACGCGGAACTTGGCCGAGTATCTTGTCAAGGGGTTCGTGATCGACGACGAACGGCTCAAGAATCCGGACGGGCGGCCCGACTACTTCGACGAGTTGCTCGCGCGG
The DNA here is from genome assembly GCA_017435375.1 of Thermoguttaceae bacterium. Lineage (GTDB taxonomy): Bacteria > Planctomycetota > Planctomycetia > Pirellulales > Thermoguttaceae > RUG369. The sequence goes on along the minus strand of JAFSFF010000519.1, from coordinate 5,741 downwards.
ATTCGCGATATTCGAGCGTCCGAAAAGCGGTTTTATCAGAAGTTGCGCGAACTCTTCGCCCTCGCCGTCGATTACGATTCGACCGACAAGGCGACCCAAATGTTCTTCGCCGAGACGCAAAACAAGCTCCTTTACGCCGTTACCGGGAAGACCGCCGCGGAAATCGTCGCGTCGCGGGCCGACGCCGATAAGCCGAATATGAACCTAAAGACGTGGAACGGCTCGATCGTGCGCAAGGGCGACGTAATCGTCGCGAAGAATTACCTCGACGACGAAGAAATCGACGAACTGAACCGGCTCGTCGTCGTCTTTTTGGAGTCCGCCGAGCTTCGGGCCAAGCGTCGCCAAAACTTGACGACCGAGTTTTGGCGCGAAACGGTCGACCGGCTCTTGGAGTTCAACGACCGGGATATTTTGCGTGGACACGGTCGAATCAGCGCGAAAGCGGCGGAGACGTTCGCCCGCGAGGAATACGCCAAGTTCGACGCGAAACGCAAAGCCGCCGAAGCGCTCGCCGCCGATCGCGACGACCTCGCGACGCTCGACCTGCTCGAAACGGAGGTCAAAAAGCGTCCGAAAGGCGTCGAGAAGCCGAAAAAACGTCGCGACGAACGCTCGTAACGCTCTTGCGTCGACGCGTAAACGTCGAAAAACGCTAAATCTTGTCGAATCTTCGCCGTTTTGCGGTCGCGTCTCTTGCGCCGCGCTCTTTTCGGAGCTATAATCGCTTCCAAAGGCCGGAAGGTACTTCCCGCCCCCTCCCCAACCCTTCGAGGCGTCGAACAGCTCGTAGGAGGGGGGTAACTACACACACCTGACCCCAACGCACGAAAACGAGAGGCGACGCGATGGCGTTCAGTTTACGATGGCTTTTAGCGACTAGTTACAACGCGCAACAAGTTGTTCGCTGGGGCGCCCAACTCGGCGAAACGGTGGAAGAACGCGAGCGCGCAACCGTTCAAGCCGCTAAAAACAACGACAAGAACGATTTTTACCAAGAGCGACTCAATGTCGTCGCCAAAGTCGCGCCCGACGCGCTTTACGAATCGTTCGATCGGTACGACGCCAACTTCGCCGCCGTCGGATTCGGCCCCAAAAGAGAAATCGGTTTTCTCGTCGCGATGGTCGCGCCGCTCGCGCTCGCGGCCGCGCTTACAGCGGCGACGGCGAGCGCCTGCACATTTTACCATAAATGGCTTACGCCGTCCGACGCGCTCGTCGCTCGACGCGTTCAAGCCGAAGAAGAACGGCTTGGGCGCAAGCTCCAACCGTATGAAATCGGCGAACAACGCCGACGCTTGGCGCCCGGCGAACTCGCTTGGTATTGGCACGCGGTCGCGCTTGCGTCGATCGGTTTGACCGGCGCGGCAACCGTCGCGGCCGGTCGGTATTTCAATAAGGGCGACGGATTTGACAAGAGGAAAGAGTTTATCTCGAAACTGAACGAGTAAATGGCTTTTTACGGTTCCGATCAACGCGATTACGAAGCGCGTCGTCGACGCGAAAAAGGAAAAAACGTCAACGAAATCGGCCCGATTCCGGAGTGCGCCGACCTTGCGCTCCGGAACGAACTCGAAGCGAACTCGGCGCGCTGGCTTCGCGAAATCTTGCCGGACGTCTATTTCGCCGAGTTCTCCGCCAAGCAGCTCGAAATTATCGACGTCGTTTGGAACGCGCTCGTTAGCGGCGCTTGGAAGAACGTCGAAGCGTATCGCGGGTTCGGAAAAACGTCGCTCCTTAGCGGCCTTCTCTTCAAAGCGCTTTGTCAGGGCGTCATCCGCCACGCGATCTACGTTACCGCCGAAGGGGGCGCGTCGGTCGCCCAAGCCGCCGAATGGTTCGGCGCCGCGCTTTACGACAATTACGAAGCGCGCGGCGACGACACTCGACTCTTCACCCGGCTCTATCCGGAAATCTCCTACCCGCTCCAACGCCGCGAAGGCAAAGCGCAACGTCCGCTCACCTTCAACGGCGAACCGGTCGGCGCCGAGCTAAAAGCCGACCGAATCGTCTTTCCGAATATCGCCGGTTCCCGTTGCGCCGGTTCCCTTCTTCGTTTCACGTCGATCGGAGGCGGCGGCGTGCGCGGCTCGAACCACACGATCCCGCGCGTCGGCTCGTTCCGCGTCGGCGCGGTGATGCTCGACGATATTCAAAACGACGCGACCGCCAAGAGCGCCGTCGAAGTCGAGTCGATTATCTCGACGATCCAAAAGACGATTCGCGGGCGGGCCGGTCGGCGCGCCGACGGAACGCGGGAGTCGCTGGCCGTCGTCTCCGCGATCACGCAGAACGCGCCCGCCGACGTCGCCGAACGAATGATTACCGACTTGCCGGAATTCGGGACGCTCGTCGTTCCGTTCGTTCGCCGCCTTCCGGATTCGCTCGACGAATGGCGCCGATACCGCGAGTTCCGCGACGCGACGCTCCGAAAGTCGCCGGACGTCGGCGCGGCCCGCGTCGAGTTGGCCGACTATTACCGGCGAAACCGCGACGCGTTAGCTAAAGGCGTCGAAGTCGACGACGAACGCCTCCGCGAAACTTGGCAAGTCGACGCCGTTCATTACGCGATCGATTACTGGTCGGCGTCCGAAGCGTCCTTCTGGTGCGAGTTCCAGAACGACGCTCGTCGGGCGGCGCAAGAGACCGGCGGCGGCTTGACGGCGGTCGAAGTCGCGCGAAAAATCCGAACGAACGGACGCGGCGAACCGCTCCGACGCGGTTGGGTTCCGAACGACGCCGACGTTCTCACCGCCTTTATCGACGCGGGCGAACATTACCTAAATTACGAAGTCGCCGCCTTTTCGCGCGATTTTTCGACTGCGCACGTCGTCGATTTCGGGATTTGGCCGGAACAGCCGGGGAACGTCGCGTCGAAAAAGCGGTACGCCGTCGACTTGCAAGACGTTTACCGAAGCGGCGACAAGTTCGACCGCCTCCGCGCCGCGACGCTCGACCTCCTTATCCGAATCTTTGAAGAGCAATATTTCGACGAATACGGCCGCCCGCTAGACGTTTCGGTCGCGACGCGCTTTCCGCAACACGCTCGACCGCGCGGTCGGCAAACGCGGAACTTCCCGCTTCTCGCGATTTGCGGCGTCGACTGCTCCGACGGCGAAATGGAGCTTGCGCTTTGGGGCGCGATCGACGATTTCCACCGACTCGACGGCGGTCGTTTCCTCGGTCTCGCGATTCCGACTTACGGGATCGAAGCGTCGAGCCGTTTGGTTCGCTATTACGACCTCAAACCGGGCGAATGGCGCCGCCTGCGCCGCGCGGGCTCCGGATACGACTGGATCGAGAACCCGGCGGGCCGTCGTCCGCTCGCGCAATCGTTCCCGAACGTTTACGCGTCGCTGAATTACGACGCGAACACGGCGAAGACGCGTCGCGACGCCGCTTGGAAGACGCCCGCCGACCGCCCCGGCGCCGCGACGATTTTCGACGGAAACGACGAGCCGGAAGCGTTCGAAGCGTTCGCGATTCAGCAGACGGCGGAGGATTACGTCGAGACGCGCAAGAGCGGGCTCGAGTACCGACGTTGGCGAATGAAGAAGCCGCGCGTCGCCGACAACGAATTTCTCGACACGGACGCCGGTTGCCGAGCGTTGGCCGAGTACGTCGGTTGCGACGTCGCGACCGAAACGACCCGCGAAGCCCGCCCGACACGCCCGATTCGCCGCCGATTTTCTTCTTTCTGACCCGAAATGTGCAAAAAACGTCAGTAAGCCATCTGTTTTCGCCGCCTGCTTATTGACAACTTAAACACAATCGTCTAAAATATCGTTCGGAGGGTCGAAAAATGCCGAACGAAAAATCCGAAATTTCCGCCGCCGACGAACTGACGACCGCCGACGGGCGCAAAGTCGTCGCGTTTTCGAGCGCGGGCGAATCGTATACGGTCGAATCGACCGAGCAGGCGGCCAAGGGCGAAAGCGCGAAGGTTCAAGCGGAACTCGACGCGATGAAATTGCGTTCGCTCCGTCGCGGAATGATCGTCGGGAAATTGCCGTGAGTCGTCGAAGCCGCAAAAAGTCGAACCGCAAAAGCTCCGCCGCCGCGAACGCGTCGTCTTCCTCTCGTTTTCGCGACGCGCCCCCGAACGTTCCGACCGTTCGGGGCTCGCGGCAGGCGGAGCGTCCCCCGTTGGGCGGAAATCGCGTCGTCGCCGGATACGAAGCGGCGCGACCGAACTCCGACGTCGCGAGCGTCTTCGCGCGTTCCTTCCCGCAAACGACGCTCGCGGCGCAAACGGCCCCGACGCGAAGCTCGCTCCGGACGCAAGCGCGCCAAGAATATTTGAACAATCCTCGCGCCGCCGGTATCGCTCGACTTTTCGGGCTTTACGTCGTCGGAACCGGCCCGCGATTGAAATTTCGCGGTTGGGACGCCTATCTCAAGCGCCCGGTCGACCGCGACTTGGCCCGCTACGTCGAGTTCCGTTGGGAGCGGTTCGCGACCGAAACACGTTTCGCCGCCCTTCTCCGCTCCGCGATTAGCTCGATCGTCGTCGACGGCGAAGCGTTCGTCGCGCTCGCTCCGAATCCGCGCCGCCGCGACGGGTTTGGCGCCGTCTTGATCGACGCGCAACGAATCGGTAACCCGAACGGCGAACCGTCGACGCGAACGCGCCAAGACGGCGTTTTCCTCGACGCGTTCGGCGAACCGGTCGGCTATTGCGTTTACGACTTGCCCGATTGCGAGTCGAGCTATTACGACAAGTCGAGTTTCCAACTTTTCTCGGCGGACGACGTTTTTCACGCGTTTCGGGAAGACCTCCCCGGCCAAACGCGCGGCGTTTCTTGGTTCGCGTCGATTCTTCCTTATCTGCAACAGCTCCGCGAGTATACGGCGGCGGTCGTCGAGTCGGCGAAAGTCTCGGCGAAGGTTTTCGCGACCGTCAAAACGCAACACGGTTACGCTTACGACGACGGCCTTCTCGTCCCGAACGAGTACGCGAACAATCCGGGCGCGCCTTACGACAATTCGGTTCTTGCGCCTTACGAAACGACGAACGGCAAGTTTATCCGCCTCCCTCCGGGCGAAGAAATGCAGGCGTTCGCGCCCGCGCAACCGACGACGAGCGCCGACGCGTTCGTCGCGTCGAGCGCCGCGCAAATCGGTTACGCGCTGGGCCTGCCGCGCAACAAGGCGACCGGCTCGTCGCACGAATACAACTTCGCGAGCGGACGACTCGACAACCAGCCGTTCGAGATGCTGATCGAAACGCTCCGTCGCGAGCAGATGGAAACAACCCTTTGCGACCGGATTTTTCGCCGCTTTTACGAAACGCTCGAAGCGGACGTCGTCGCGCGATTCGCCGACGCGCCTTCCCCCGACGACGCCGATTGGGAATGGATTTGGCCGTCGCCGCCTCTCGTCGATCCGGAAGCGAAAGCGCGCGCCGACTCGATTCGCGTCAAGTCCGGTCAAGCGACGCTCGCCGAAGTTTGGCGCGAAACGCACCCGTTCGACGACTTTGAAGACGCTCGCGAAATCATCAAGCGCGACCGCGCCGACTTCCCCGAAATTTATGGCTCGTCGTCGCCCGAGCCGTCGACCGTCGCCAAGGACGGCGACGCGTCGACGTTCTCCGTCCCCGACGAAACCGCCCCGACCTCCGCCGCGCCGGAGACGCGGAACGGCGAAACGCTAATCAAAATTTAAGGAGCGACCGCGATGAAAAGAACCGAAGTTGGGCGAATGCATTGCCGACCAACGGGAGGCGGAAACCGAACTCG
>JAFSFF010000518.1 GCA_017435375.1 Thermoguttaceae bacterium | reverse complement strand
GACGAAATCCGCGCCGCCGTCTTCTCGTCGAGCCCCGTTTCGTCGAGGAACGCGAGGAAAACCGCTTGAGCGCAGTTGTATCCTTGTTCGAAAAGAGCGCGAGCTTTGACGGCGCGCGGCGAGTTGAATTCGGTCGGAGCGGAAGCGTTCGGCGTCGACATAACGGCGGTTCCTTTCGCGAAAAACGGGGAAAGCAAGGGGAACGGGAAACGGAAAATAAGAAAAACGCGCGAGTTTAACGACGGCGAAGCGGACGAAACCGGGCGACGTCGACGTTAAACTCGGCGGAGTTTGTGGAAATTAGCGGCGTTACTTCGCGGCTTTTTCCTTCTCTTCGGCGTTTTTGAGAATCGCGGCGAAGAGTTCGTCGAATTGCGGCGCTTGAATCGACTCAATCTTTCCGGCGTCGCAAGCGGCGGCGATTTTCGGGTCGATCGGGAGCTTGACGACCGTTTCGATCCCGTACTCTTTCGCAATTTCGTCGATTTTGCTCTTGCCGAAAATTTCGAGCCGCTTGCCGCAGTCCGGGCAGTCGTAATACGACATATTTTCGACGAGCGCGAGAACCGGAACGTTCATCGTTTTCGCCATTTTGATCGCTTTTTCGACGATCAGCGAAACCAAGTCTTGAGGCGTCGCGACGACGACGATTCCTTGGAGCGGGAACGATTGGAAAACGGTCAACGGAACGTCGCCCGTCCCCGGCGGCATGTCGACGTACATAAAGTCGACGTCGCCCCAAATGAAGTCGATCCAAAACTGTTTCACCGCGCCGGCGATCACCGGGCCGCGCCAGATCACCGGGTCGGTCGGGTTTTGCAGGAGCAAGTTAATCGACGCGGCGGAAATTCCGGTCGCCGTTTTGACCGGAAGCGCGCCGAACTCGTTCGCTTGAATCGGTTCCGTCAGACCGAACGCCTTCGTAATCGACGGCCCGGTATTGTCCGCGTCGACGATCGCCGTTTCGAAGCCGCGACGACGCGTCGCGCAAGCGAGAAGCGCCGAAACGAGCGACTTTCCGACGCCGCCTTTGCCGCTGACGACGCCGACGACGTTGCGCACCGAACTCATCTCGTGCGGTTGAGCCAAGAACGATTGCGGTTCCTTGCGCGACGAGCAGTTTTCGCCGCAAGAGCTGCAATTATTCGAGCATCCGCTATTCGAACATCCGCTCATTTTTGTTTTCCTTATTTATAAAAGTTGCGTTGGTTGATTTCTCTTGTTTTTTAGATTGTCGAGAACGTTTGGCGTTCGGCGTTCGGAGGCGCGGGCGCGGTCAAACGTCGGCGGACGCGGCCGGCGCGGCGGTTTGCTTCGCGACGAACGCTTGAATTTCGGCGATCAAGCGGCGCGCGACGTCGGTTTTGTCGCCGGAAATTTGCGCGAGCGTTTCGCCGGTCGCGTCCAAAATCTCGACGTTGGAAGTCGTTCCGTTGATCGAAGTCGGGTCGTTGACGACGATAAGGTCGCAGTGTTTCCGCTGCAACTTTTGGAGCGCGCGGACGTGATGATCGGACGTTTCGAGCGCGAACGCGACGAGCCATTGGCCGGACGGCGCCGTCGGATCGGGCGAAAATTCCCGCTTCGTCGCGCCGAGCGACGCCATAATGTCCGGCGTTTCGCGCAGCCGCAGGAGGAGTTCGCCGTTCGCTTCCGGCGTTCGAATGAAATCGTTCTTCGACATCTTGTCGCTCAACACCGCGACCGGGCGATAGTCGCAGGGCGCCGCCGCGCCGATCGCGCCGACGCACTCCGGATAAAGCTGCATCGCGGCGGTACGCATTTCCTCGGTCGAAACGACGTCGACGATTTGCGCGCCGTCCGGGTATTTGACGTCGACCGGGCCGCTGACGACGACGACCTCGAACCCGGCGTCGAGCGCGGCTTGCGCTAAGGCCGCGCCCATTCGTCCGCTCGACGCGTTCGTCAGATAACGGATCGGGTCGAGGTATTGCCGCGTCGGGCCGGAGGTGATCAAAATTTTCGGCATATCGGAGGCGCGAAGAACGCGAGGTTGACGTTAATTAATATAAAGGGGGAAAAACGACGGCGAACGCTTAAGCGACGGGGCGAAAGCGTCGTCGCGGCGATGCGTTTACTTCAATATACTTCAATTAGCGAGAACGTCAAGAAGCGCCGCCGACCGAAGCGCGTTTTTCGACCGTTCGGCGACTTTTCGCGGCTTTTCGCCGAGAACCCGGCGTCGAGCGAAAAAAAAACGCCGCTCGTTGCGGAGCGGCGTTTCGGGCGGTTAGGCGAAAAACGCTAAAAAGCGACTAAAATTTCTTCGCGATTCCGAACGTCAGCTCGTGCGCGCTCGCCGTGTTTTCAACGTAAGAGCCCGGGAGTTTCGGCGAAAGTTCGCCGCGCGCCGAGTTTTCGAACGCGTAAGCGTAAGCGAGCGAGAACTGCCATTGTTCCGGCGTCGTAACGGTCGCCCCGGCGCTGACGGTGTGTTGGATGATGAGCGGGCAGGGGACGTTCGTCAACGCGACTTCGTCGCTAATCGGGTTCGTGTTGAAGCAGTAGCCGCCGCGAACCGTCAAATACGGGTTGATTTCTTGTTGAATCGCCGTCGAGACGGAGAAAACGCTGTCCCAACCGAGGCCCTTGATGCTGCCGTCGGCGTTGTAGCCGTGTTCTTTGAAGCCGTCGGCGTTGGCGTAGTCGAAGTAGCGGAGGTCGACGCCGATAACGCGGCCCGGGATCGCGTCGTAGGAAACGCCGAACGAGTAGATCGCCGGATAGTCGAGCGCGAACTTCGCGACCTTCGGCATACCGTCGATCACGAGGTTGTACTCGAAGTCTTCCATATACTGCTTGCTTTTGTACGACAAGCCGTAGTTGAAACCGTTGTTTCCTTTAATGTAAATACCGCCTTGGAAGCCGCCGCCCCACATATAGCGCGTTCCGGCGCCCATACCCCATTTCCCGTTCGCGTCTTGCGGGCCGAAGAACATCGGTTCGGCGATGAGGCGCGCAATGTCGATCGTCGGCGCGAACCCGACCGAGATTTGCTCGGTCAGTTGATAGGAGATCGTCGGCGCCATTTGGAAGAGTTCGACTTTCGACGAAACGCGACCGAGCGCGAGTTGTTCGTTAAAAATCGGGTTCGACGGGTCGCAAGGATAGTTCGTCTGCGCGCCGCCGACCGCGACGAGGCTGAAGCCGAGCGTGAACGGGTTGTCCGGGTCGCCCTTCATCACCATCCCCATATGCGGGGCGGGAATCGTTCCGGCGTCGCTTTCGGTGCGCCCGCTTATCGTGTAGGGCCCGGCGGGCGTCGGCATAGTAACGCCGGATTCGACGCTCGACTCGGCCATAATGAGGCCGGTTCCGAACGTCATGCTCGACGAGTCGAGGGCGCTGATCGTCGCCGGGTTCCATTGGAGCGCCCCGAGCGCGTCGACCGGCGTAGCGGTCGCGACCCCGGACATACCGGCGTTGACGGCGCCGATTCCGCGAAGCGCGACTCCTTGCGCTTGAACGGAAGACGCGGCGAGACAGGCGACGCCGAGCGCGGCGCCGAAAACGAGACGGCGAAGCGGGCGACGCGAGTTGTTGCGTTGATTGCGTTGCATTGGTTTTCTTCTTAATCGCTGGGCGTTCGACGAAAGCGCGGCGACCGAGACGGCGAACCGTCGGCGGAAACGGGCGTCGAACGTTGGTGAAAGTAAAAAAACGCGGCGCGGTTCGAACTCGAAACGTCCGTGCGAGTCGAGCGCGGCGAAGAAGGAACGGAACGCTTGCGTCGACGACGGGAAAACGTCGGCGAGCGTTCGACGGACGGAAAAACCGGTCTCGGCGAAACGAAACTTTGCGAAAAGCGCGCCGTCGAACCGTCGACCGGCTTGATTTTTGCGGCGCGACGGGGGATAATAGCGACGGCGCGGCGCTTTGAACGCCGTTCCTTGCCGTTCGTATCGGACGACGCAAGAAGACAAAAATAGAAAAAATGTCAAGAAACGGCGCTTTTTATCGATTTCGCTGAAAAAAATCAAGGGGAAAATAGGAAATGCGTAAAACAGGAAAAATAGGGAAAGCGCAAGGCGCAGTGCGAACGCGAAAACGTTTCTTAGCGACGGGCGCGGCGTTCGCGGCGTTGATCGGGAACGCCGCGACGGAGAACCGGGCGGTCGCGCAGTTGCCGCCGACGTCGAATCGAATCGCGACGGTCGACAGCGCCGTCGACGCGAACGCGCTTTTCGAGAGCGATTTCGTCGTCGACTCGTTCCGCCCGAACCTCGGAACCGCGATCGCGCCGAAGCGGAACTCCTTCGTCTTCGCGAGCGACGAAGCGTTGAACGCCCGCCCGTTCACCGTTGAATTTTGGGCGCGGCTCGATTCGAAAGACGGCTTTCATATCTTCTTGGCGAACGAGGAAAAGTCGTCGCCGCGGCATTGGGAGCTGTACGCGTTCGCCGGCGTCGGCGATTTGGCGCTTTACGTCCCGGGGAATCCG
>JAFSFF010000057.1 GCA_017435375.1 Thermoguttaceae bacterium | reverse complement strand
GGCAAGCGGGCGTACACGCTCGAAACGCCCGCCGGTTACGACGTCGCGGTCGAGAACGCGAGCGGTTTGGAAGCGGTTCGCCGTTAAACGCCGTCGCTTAACGACGCTCCCGCGACGCGACGTCGTTCGAACGCTCGCGGAAGCGTTCCCCTTCTAACCGCTTAAAAAGCAAGCCGTTCGGGCTCGCGTTATCCTAAACGCCCCGAGCGGCTTTTTTTTCAAAAAAATTTCAACGACGCGCCGTCGCCGCTTGATTTCCGCGCCGCCGGTAGTTATACTAAATCCGTCGACGCCCAAATTGTCGACGAGCTAACGCCGTCGACGCCGGGCGCGTCGCTTTTTCGTCCTTTTCCTTTTTCCCGAAAGGTTCCCCGATGAACGCCCAATTCCCCGCCCTCGCCGCCGCGATTTGCGACCGAGCGCAACAAGTTATTCCGAACTGGTCTCGCGACGATATTTACGTCGTCTTTTTCGCGCTCGACTTCGAAGACGCCGACCTCGCCGCGCCGACGGTAACGCTCGGGTTCAACACGGAGGCGCAAGTCAAGCGAACGCTTCGCGACGTCGGCGACGAAGCGGAAGCGCGTTGGTTCGGCGGCGTCCTTCTCGCCGAACGTCAAAAGGGGTTTTGCGCGTTCGGGCCCGATTTCTTCGAGGACGTCGTCAAAACGCTCGGCTTAACCGACGCGGACGACGCCGACGAAGACGCTTGGGACGCGCTTTCCGAAAAAGCCGAGCGCGCGATGAAAGAACTCCTCGTCGACGCGATTCGCCGACTTCGATCGTCCGACGCGTTCGCCGCCAAGTTCGGCGCCGACGTCCCGGTTCTTATCGTCGACGAATACGAAGAATGCGACTACTCGGCGGAAAATCTCGAGTTCAACCGGCAAGCAAACGACGGCGCGCTCCCGGAAGAGTTCGTCGCATTTTACGAATCGATTCTCGACGAATAAAAACCGCCCGACTCGCGCGGCGAGCGGTTCCGGAACGGTCGAACGCCGTTTCCGCTTCGCTCGCCGACGTTTTAACCCGTTAAATTTTCCCGTTTACCGAGCAAGGAGACGCCGATATGACCGTCGATTACGAAGCCCCCGGAGCTGCTCAAGCTCGCGCCGCGCTCGCTCGCCGCGTTAAAAAACGGAGCGCCGAAGTCCTCAAACCGCTCGGTTTCGTCGACGGCGAACGGCAAACGCGAACGCTCGTATGCTCGCACGGTTACACCGCGCCGCGTCCTTGGTTTTTCCGCCTTTATTATCATCTTACCGTTCGTCTCGTCTTGGAACTCGACGACGAAACGAACCCGGACGCTCCGCCGCGCGAATTTTTCCGTTTCAATCCGAACTCGATTTATTACAGTCGATTCGGCGTTTTCGCCGGCGCGAGCCATTCCAAAGACTGGGATACGCCGACGACGCCGGAGGAAGCGGACGCGATTTTCGAAAAAGTCGACGCGTTCCTAAGGGACGAAGTCGCGCCGTTCTTCGAAAAATATCGGGAAACGGACGCCGTCCTCCGCGATTACGACGCAGGAACGTTCCCCGACGCCGCTTTTCACCGCGACTCCCGCCTTTTTTCCGGCGGAAACCCTATTTTCAACGAAACCGGTTTGGGCGTCTGCCGTTTTCGCCAACGCCGCTTCGCCGACGCGCTCGCCCATTTTGAAGCCGCTCGCCGCGAAGTCGAAAAGGAAACGCGCCGCATTGGGCCCCAACTTTACCTCCTCGCTTACGAAGACGACCTCGCGCAAGTCGTCGAAATCGTTCGAAAAATGTTGTAATCGCACGAAACGCCAAACGCGCTTCGAGCCGCTTCTTCGTCGCGTTAACCCGTTTAATTTTCCCGTTTGTCGCCAAGGAGACGCTCCAATGTCGCCGGAATACGCCAAGAAAATAACGAAAAATCTCGCTTGGGAAGCGTTCGACCAAATGAAACCGCTCCTCAAAAAAGGCCGCGTCGACGAAGCCCTCGACGTTTTGCGTCGACTAAATATCGGCCCAAAAACGATTTACGGCGAAAACGGGCGCGCTTTTTTCAAGTTGGTTATCGATTACGCGGACGATGAAACCGGCGCGCTCAAAGCGGCGTATCTCGAGTTAATGTCGGCGCTTCTCGACGCCGGAGTCGACGTCGACCGCCAAGACAAATACTCGCAAACGCTTTTAAGCGAAGCGCTCGATCGCGGCGACCTCGCGATTTGCCGCCTCCTGCTCGACCGCTGCGCGTCGCCGGAAATTACGAACGAATACGGCGAAACGCCCCTCTTTTACGCGTTGCGCCGGTTCGACGCCGACGACGAAGACTCGCAAAAAGCGCGCGACGCCACGCAAATTCTCGAAGCGGTTATTCTCGCCGGAGCCGACGTCGACCGCCCGCTCGTCGACCATCGGGAAGCCGACGACGCCGAGTTTTATCGTTGGGGTTCGGCGCGACGTTTGACGGCGCGACAATACGTCGAATCGCTCCCGGAAGCCGACGCGCGCCGTCGCGCCTTTTTCGCCGCGCTCGAAAAACGCGACGCTGCAAAGAAGACGCCGGAAAACTAAGCGCCGCCCGCTCCGCTTCGCGAAAACCGCTCGCGCCGAACGTCGAAAAGCCCGCCGACTCCGCGTCGACCGGGCTTTTTTCGCGCCGGGATTCGGCGTTTTTCTTTATTTTGCGTCCCCCCTCGTTCGCGACGTCGCCCAAACACCCCAATTCCCTCAACTTCTTAGCGGCTTCCTTCCCCCGGCCGCCTTAAGTTCTTCGCCGCTTACCCCAACGCCTTATTTTCCTTAACTTCCGTCGTCGGGCCGCAAGAAAACAAAAAACGGAGAGCGACGCGAAATCGCTCTCCGTTTGTTCGACGGGAAGAACCGTTCAAACGCCGTTTATCAGTCGGCGTACCAGTTCGAACCGGCGAAAGTAACGTTGTAATCGTTCAACTCGGCGGAAACTTCGACGTCGTTTTCGAGCGTCGCCCACGGGTTGACGAGAATACCGCCGGCGACCGACGCGACGGCGTTCGACGAAACGCGAACCAACGAGTCGCCTTCGACCGAAGCCGGAACGACGTATTCCGGAGTCGCGACCGCGCCGCCGAGAATCGCGTCGAGGTTGCAGTCGGCTTTCTTCGCAAGGTTTTCGCGAACGATCAACGCGGCGACGAGCGCGACGTCCATACAGTTTTTCGCTTCGGCGAAGATCGGTTCGGCCTTGGCGAGTTCGTTATAACGACGGGTCATATTTTTCGCCCAACGGTTCGCGGCGGCGTCGGCTTTGCCGGTCGCTTTGCGGGAACCGTCTTTCGCGAGCGCTTCGCGTTCGGTCAGAACGGCGACGGAGGAATCGGAAACCTTCCAAACGAGCGAATCGGCGTCGCGATAGACCGTTTCGTATTTCGGTTCCATCCAGAAGCGTTGACCGTAAGCGGCGCTCCCGCGTTCGACCATCGAGAAATAGCTCGCGAAGTTCTTGATTTCCGCTTCGTCGAAACCGAGGCTAAGGCGCTTCATACGATAGTCGGCGGCGGCCAAAACGTTCGCGACGCGGCTGTCGCTCGGGACGCCTTGGAGAGTAACGTCCATTTGGCCCATCGCGGCGGCGAGTTCTTCCGCCGGCGCCGGCATTTGGAGCGCGGTCAAGCGGGCGATCGCTTCGCGGGTCGGGTCGATCGAGCAGGAGATCGGCGAAACTTTGCCGCCGTTCCAAGCGCTCGAAACGGCCATCAGGTCTTCGAGGCGGAGAACCGGTTTGCCGCTCTTCTTACCGACGAGCGTTCCGCAGTCGGAAACCGTCCACGGTTCGGCCGGGCCGACGAGGTAAATATCGTTTTCTTCCGGAACCGCGACGACGTATTCGATCGCCGTCAAACCGCCGAGGCAGCGCGCCGCTTCCGGAATTTCAACGTTGTTCGCTTCGCATTCGGCGACCAACGCGTTCAAACGTTTGAGCGAGATTTTGCGTTCTTTCGCCGGAGCTTGAAGATCGCTCGGGATTTCGGCCACTTTCGCGGCGACGGCGGCGCTCAGTTCTTGAACGTTCGCGTTGCGGAGAACGCGGTTCGCGTCGACCATAAAACCGCCGACCGCTTCGCGATAACCCCAACGAAGTTCGCGGAATTGATCGCTATCGTTATTGTCGTCGTCATCGTCGTCGTTATTATTGTTATCGTTGTCGTTGTCGTCATCGTCGTCGGCGAACGCGCAGGAAGCCGGATTCCACGCCGACGGGGTCGTCGTCGCGACGAAACCGACGAACAAGAGCGCGCACATAAGCGTTTTCAGCGCGACGGCGAGCGCCGAATTGGACGAGCGAAGCAGCGAGACGCTAGTTACTTTCATTTTTATTCCTCTGTCAAGTTCTTCCTATCGCGTTGCGCGCCGACAAGCCCGCCGCGTTGGCGACGGCTCGGCGCGTTCGAAAGCGCGCGTCGGCGGTTTAGGGTTCGCCGCCGGGACGCGACGGAACGGCTCGAACGCTCCTTCTCCCGGCTATTTTACTAGGTTACCCGGAAAACGGCGTTTTTACAAGGATTTTTTTGAAAAATTTCGCGTTTTCCGCCAACTTTTCGCCGCGCGCCTCTCCTAATCGCGACAATCCCGCTATTCTGCCTAACCGTCCGAAACGTTCCCGCAGGACGCGAAGCGACGCGTCGAGCGTCCAAAACGCCCAGCCGCTCCAGCTTGCCTATATTATACGCCGCCGACGCCGACGCGCAAGGCGGCGCGTTCCGATTTCCGTCCGTTTTCTTAAAAAAACGCCTCGTTTCGAAAACAATTCTTTACAACTCGGGCGTTCTGTGGTATACTCGACGGAATAAAAGCGCTCGTTCGGCGACCTTTGTTTATCCAAACAGCGCATTTTCTCCATTTTTACGGTCGGCGCGAAACGGCGACGACTTCGACGCCCGCCTTCGTTTTCCCGCCTATATAATTAATAAGGACAACATCGATGAAACGCTCTCTCGGCGCGTTTGCGCTCGCGGTTCTCCTTGTTCTCGGCTCGGTCGCGCCCGTCTCGGCGCAGCAGTTCCCGGGGAACAACAACGACCGCCCCGTCAACACGATCGAGTCGGTTCGCCGCGCGATCGACGATATGATCTCGCAGTTTGCCGACGACTACCCGAACGGCGAAAAATACCTCGCGGAACTCGCCGAACTCGAAAAAGCGGAGCCGAAAGACGCCGCCTGGGAAGCGAAGTTCGCCGCGTTCCGTCGCAAAGCGCTCCTCGAAAACCCGGCGCTCGACGACCTCGAACTTCTCGTCGTCCGCTCGAACCGTCTTCCGGCGGTCGGCGACAACTTTATGACGATCGACAAAGTCCCGAAGGGCGGCTGGAACTGCGAACTCGGCGTTCTTTCCGATTTGCGCGCCGAAAAACCGACCTTCACGCCGATCTACAAACCGACGAACGGCTCGCCGATTCTCGAACCGGAACTCCACTGGGACGGGAACCGCGTTATGTTCACCGCCGTTTCGGACGACAACAAACGTTGGGCGATCTTCGAAGTCGACGCGGAAGGGAAAAACCTCAAAACGCTCTCGCCGACCGACCAGCCGGACGTCGACTTTTTCGACTCCTGCTACACGCCGGAAGGGCAAGTGATCGCCTGTTCGAACGCCGGCAAGCAAGGGCTCCCCTGCATCAACGGTTCCGACCCGATGGCGAACATCTACTCCATCGACCCGGAAACGAAGAAAACGCGCCAACTCACCTTCGAACAAGACTCCGACTGGCACCCGACGCCGCTCAAAAACGGGCGGATTATGTATTTGCGTTGGGAATATAGCGACATTATGCACTATTACAGCCGCATCTTGTTCCACATGAACCCGGACGGCACGAACCAAGCGGAACTTTACGGCTCCGGCTCGCTCTTCCCGACCGCGTTCAAACACGCTCGCGAATTCCCGGATTCGTCGAAAATCGTCGGCGTCGGCTCCGGCCACCACGGTCGCGGCGACACGGGCCG
>JAFSFF010000056.1 GCA_017435375.1 Thermoguttaceae bacterium | reverse complement strand
TGAGATACATTAAAACGCATTGAAGTGCAAACAAAAACGCGTTTCGCTCGTAAAAACCCGAACGAAACGCGTTTCACCCAATAAAAAAGGGCTTTGACGAAAACCGTCAAAACCCTTAAAAATACCCCCTAGGGGAATCGAACCCCTGTTTACGGACTGAGAATCCGACGTCCTAGGCCACTAGACGAAGGGGGCCTAAAAAAACCGACGTTGAAAACTAAGCGCGAAAATAATGTCAACGCCTTGCAACGTCAATCGACATTCTCATTATCGTCTAAAAGCGGAAAATGTCAAGGGGAAAATCTAAATTTTTTTTTCGGAAACACATAGGCGAGCAGGGAAGCGGTAGGGCGAAAAAGAAAAGGCGCTAAAAACTTGAAGGCAATATGGCGACAGCGCCGAAAATTACTGTTTCAACAACGTAAAAAAGAGTTGGGCTTAGGTCGCGTCGACGCGTTGCCAAATTCCCTTGCGCGACGTCTCAACACGCCTTAGGTCGGCCCCAAAAAGCCTATGCGGAATTTCACGAACATAAGAGGGCGATAATTCGGAACGCAAGTCGGCGCGACGGTTTCCGTAAGCGACGACCTGAGCGCAAAGGTTCGCTTCGCTTAGGGCGCGTGGTCGTTAACGATGAAGAAAAATAACGATTGTTACATAGTTTAAAAGGGCGGAAGCATAACGTCAAATTTATCGCAACGCGTCGCGATTTGTCGGAAGTCTTGAATACGTCGAAAGAAACGTTCGATTTCGTTTCGGCGTTTGCAAAGTTTTTGGTTGTAACGCCGTCGTTTGCGTCGGTTGCGCTTCGGCGGAACAACCGGTTTTAAGCCGACGTCGCGAGCGGTTTGGCGCGTTTCGTCGCCTTCGTAGGCGTGATCCGTCAAAACAAATTTCAATTTAAATCGTTTGACGTTAAGATTTCGGAGAAGTTCTCGACCGACGGGCGCGACACTGACGTGCCTAAGCGAGAGCCTTAGAAGGATCGGAACCGCCGATCCGGCGACGCTTATCTCATAAATCTTGGTTGTGCGACCGCCCTTTGTCCTTCCGATCGTTTGCGGCCTATTTTTTTAACTCCGTCGGCGCTCGGATTCGATTTTACAAACTTCGAATTTAAACAGGGAACCGAAAAACGGCGCCGATAAGTTCTTCTTTTTAGATATCTTACAATACATGCGCCAGAACGCCGTTTGCGGTTCAACGTCGAAAGCGACGATAGGCTATATTCTATATCCGTATCGCCGAGGCAGAGCGCGACGTTTGCAACCATTTTCTGCAGCGTAAAGTATTGCGTTCAATATGGTTAATGTTCGACGACAAAAATACCGCGCGGTTTCTAGAAAAGCGACTCGCTTTTGGGGATTGTTTTTTAATGCTCGCTAGGCGCATTATATTATATTCGTAACGTTTGCGCAAGGGGATACTACATTATGGCAACACGCCCTAGAACGCTCCGCGCCATAAGCTAGAGCGTTTAGAAACTAGCAAGTTCGCGCGAGCGCCGTAAGCCGGCGGCGCGTCGCCGAGCATTTTGTTGGGGAACGTTTTTTGGGATTTAGTCGACGAATTTTGAACGGAGAAGAGGAAAGGGGCCCCGCTTTACCGTTGAGTAAGGTTTTATGTCGACGACTTCTCATATGCGCCGTCGGGCCCGCTTCTCTGAAACATTGACGGCAAATTACTTAAATCAAGTCTGTTTTGATTTGACTCTTCGAAGGCAACGAAACGCGCCAAACGGCTCGCGACGTCGGCTTGAAACCGGTCGTTCCGCGAAACTCAACCGACGCAATCCTTGGCATTACAACCACAAACTTTACAAACGCCGAAATGAGATCGAACGTTTCTTGCCGTCGCGTTGTTGAAGATTTTCGGCGAATTGCGAGGCGTTACGATAAACTCGCGAGATGTATTGAGCGTTTTTAAATTTGTAACAATCGTTATTTTACTTAATCGTTAATGGCAATACGCCTAGAAAAAAGTTTCTATAATTTTTCTCTTATTAACCAAAGGAGTAAAAAATCATTTTTTCCTAAAAAAACAAAATTTTTTTAGGAAAAAAAATAAAAAAGTAGCGCGACTTTCTCTAGGTGGGAAAATGCGTTGACAATCGCAGGAAAATGAATAATGCGTACGTAATAAGTCCAGGTTTTCGATAATTTTGTCGTAATTGTGTTTTGTTTTGAAACGCAACCGAAGCGAGCCCGTTGGACGAGCGTCGCTCCGAAATAATAGGCGTCAAACAACTTAAATCAAGAAGAGGGGAAATGGATCGCGTCTACGAAGGCGACGAAACCGGCGGTTCCGCCGAAACGTCATCGACGTAATCCTTTAGACGTTACGGCAAAAAACTTTACAAACGCCGAATTGAAGTTGAACGTTTCAAGGATTTTGCGGTGTGTTCAATAAACTCGACGTTATGTTTTAAACGCGAGTTACTATAATTCAGAACCTCCTTGCGTAGTTGTTGCGAATATAGGTAACGCGCGTATGAATATCGTAAAAAAAGTAAAATCGAGCCGTTTTTGCCGAACTCGCGCGGAAATTTTGTCGCCGTCGAAAACGGTTGTAAACAGTGCGCCCGCCTTGCGTCAGGGATTGGGAATACGGTCTATCGCCGCTTTTGACGCCGGGAGCAAAACAGTATTGGGGGCAAGTTTTGGCGGTTCTTCAAAAAGAAGAACTTATCGGCGCCGACTTTTCGATTTTATCCCTCGACTTAACGTTTGTAAAATCGAGTCCGAGCGCCGCCAGAGCTTTAAAAAAACTGGGGTAGAGGCGAACGGTTGAACGACGGTCGGTCGCGCGACCAAGATTCATACGATCGTCGCCGAACCGTCGACGCCGGTCGTCCTAAGAAACTAAATCAACGACAATTTTATTAGGTAATAATAACGACTCTAAAATAAATAAGGAGACTTCAGATGAAAAACGAGGTTACGTCGCAAGAAAAGGGCGCTTGCCCTAGCGTCTTGGAACAAGCGATCGACAAGGCGTTGGAATTCGCGGCAAACGAGAGGATTCAATGGAGCGAGCAGGCCTTGCGCGTTTGGCAAGACCGTGAAAATCCGAAGCATACGGTCGCGATCGTCGGCCCGTTTCAAGTCGGAAAATCGACGTTGATCAATAAAGTTTTCCTCGGCGACACGCCTCTGCTTCAAATTGGCGACGGACGTTGCGCCACCGCGGTAACGACGAAAGTCGTCGCCGGTTCCGAAAAGAAAGCGACCGTTTTTTATCGCGACGATTCGCAAGCGCCTCGCATTTTTCAAGGAAACGAAGTCGACGACGCCTTGCTCGCCGAACTCACCGTCGTCGACGAAACGGACGAAACGCTCCGACAAGAGAAACGCGTCGAGCTGGCGAGAAGCATTCGATATATCGAACTCGAATTGCCCTCGACAACGTTAGGAAACTACGCGATTTACGACACCCCCGGCGTCGACGACCCGAACCAAGAATTGATCGATTTGACGACGCGAGAATTCTTGCCGGAAGCCGACTTGGTCGTCGTGGTC
>JAFSFF010000517.1 GCA_017435375.1 Thermoguttaceae bacterium | reverse complement strand
CGCCCCGCAACTCGTCTTCCGCCGCGACCGGAGTCGGGCCCGTCGCGCCCGGAGCGTCCGGGCCGCTCGCCTCTTCGGAAAGCGCAAAGAGCTTAATTCGCGCGCCGGTACTCGAGATCGCGACGACGTTTCCGTCCGGCAAAACCGCCGCCGAATGCGGATTTCCGCCGACATGCCCATAAAAGAGCGTCGCTTTGTCGGCGACTCGAACGAGCGCGACCCCGCCCCCCGACGCGACGATCAAAACGCAACGATCGCCGTACGCCGGTTTGCACTCGCTGACGGCGTTGAACCAACCGCGACGCCCCGACGCGATTTCCGGCGCTTCCGCCGCGCTCCAATACCAACGAATCGACGCCGGGTCGTTCCAGTCGGAGTCGGCCTTAAAAATAACGGCGCGCGGGTTCTTTTGCTCCGCGCCGAGAACGTCGAGCCCGGTTCGCGCCGGAATCTCGAACGGTTTTCCGAGTTTCGCTCGCAGAACGTCGGCCAATTCGGCGGCGCTCTTGAGCGGCTTATCGCTCGCTCCCGCGCTTCCTTCCCCGGCGAACGCCGTCGCTCCGACGTTCAACCTTCCGACGCCCAACGCCCCGAGAACGCAACCAACGCAAAACGCCCGACGACTCGTCGTCGACGACAAATTCTTTTTCATCTCAACCTTCCTTCTTCTAATAAACGACGCGCTCAAATTCGCGCCGCCCCCATTATACCGAATCGAACGCCGAAAAAAAAGCGACCGCCCGACAAAATCGCCGCAAAAACGTTTTTTTTGCGCTTCCTCCCTTAAAATCGCCGCAAAAACGCGATTCCTCTTGCGGCGACGCGACTTTTTTGGTATCGTTCGTAAACCGAGCCGTCGTCGCTCGCTCCGTTTTCCCGTTGTCGTCAAATTGCGTAAACCGCTTAAATTCCGATGAAAAAACGCCGCCGCCAATTTTACCGCCGCCGCCCGCGAACCGTCGAAGAAATCGGCGGCGACGGTCAAGACTCGTTTCTCGACGTCGTTTCGAACCTCGTCGGCGTCTTGATCATTCTCGTAATGATCGCCGGAACCCGCGCTCGCAACGTCGCCGCCGACGCCGCGCTTGGAAACGTCGACGTTTCGACTTCGAACGCGGTTGCGACGCCGGAAAAAGCCGAAGCCGCCGCTTACGTCGCCGCGACGAAAACGCTAGCCGAAGCGCGCCAAAACGTCGTTCAACTCCAAAACGAAACGGAAGACCTCAACGCGCGAACGCTCGACGTCGAACGGCAAGCCGTCGCCGCGGAAAACGAATACGGCGCCGTTTTTCAAGCGCTCGCCGAACTCGACGCCGAAATCGAATTCGCGTCGCGCCGACGTTCCGACGCCGATAAAATCGCGTTCGACCTCAAAAGCGAAATCTTCGAAAAAGAAAAAAAACGCGACGACTTGCGCCAAGAAAAGGACGCGCTCGCCGCCGCTCGCCCCCAAGCGACCGTTCTCGAAAACTTGCCGACGCCGATTTCCCGCCCGGTCGACGGTCGCGAAGGTTTTTTCCGCCTTAAAAACGGACGGCTGTCGCACGTTCCGCTCAACGAATTTCAGGAACGCGTTCGACTTTACTTCAAAAATTTTCGCGGCGACGTTGAAAAGAAAACCCTCGAAGACAAATTTGGGCCGTCCGAAGGATATACGTTTCACTTTTTCGTCGACTTAGAAAAACGGCGCTCCGGCGACGAAGTCGTTTATTCGGCGAACTTCCGTTACGGCGAATGCGTTCCGCAGGGAGACGAACTCGGCGAACCGGTCGACGAAGCGCTGGAAAACCCGAACTCCGTTTTTCGCGAAAAACTCCTCAAATACGTCCGCGACGACACGACGATTACCGTTTTCGTTTATCAAGATTCGTTCGAATATCTTCGCGACGTTAAAAAATTCATTTTTTCCGCCGGTTATCAACTTGCGTTGCGACCGCTTCCGAACGACGCGCCGATCGCCGTCTCGCCGGACGGAACCGACTCGGCGACGCATTAACCGTCCTGTTTGCGTATTTCCCTCATTTTAACGCGTCGGAGCCGCGTTCCGCGCTCCAACCGACGCCCAACCCGTCAAGGCAAGACGATGACGCTCCATAATCCGGTCAAAATCGGCCCCTACCGCTGCGGTCGCGGCGAACCGCTCCTCTTGATCGCCGGCCCCTGCGTTCTCGAACGCGAAACGGCTCCGCAAATCGCGGCGCGCCTTCGCGAAATCGTCGACGAACTCGCCGCCGAAGGCGTTCCGCTTCAACTTGTTTTCAAGGGCTCGTTCGACAAAGCGAACCGCACCGGCGTCGGCTCGTTCCGCGGACTCGGGCTCGACGAAGGACTCAAACTCCTCGCCGAAATTCGCGAACAAACCGGTCTTCCGACGACGACCGATATTCACGAGACGACGCAAGCGGCGCCGGTCGCGAAAGTCGTCGATTTGCTCCAAATTCCGGCTTTTCTTTCGCGCCAAACGGATCTGCTCGCCGCCGCCGCAAAAACCGGCAAACCGGTTCACGTCAAAAAAGGTCAGTTTATGGCGCCGCAGGATATGCGGCACGTCGTCGCCAAACTCGAAGCGTTCGGCTGTTCGGACGTTCTGCTCGGCGAACGCGGGACGTTTTTCGGGTACGGCGCGCTCGTCAACGACTTTCGTTCTCTTCCGATAATGCGACAAACCGGCGCTCCGGTCGTTTTCGACGCGACGCACAGCGTTCAAGAGCCGAGCGCGGCGGGGGGCGTCTCTGGAGGCAAGCGCGAATTCGTCGGCGCACTCGCGCGAGCGGCCGCGGCGGTCGGCGTCGACGCGCTCTTTCTCGAAACGCACTTCGATCCGGACGCGTCCCCTTGCGACGGGCCGAACATGATTCCGCTCGCCGAATTGCCCGCGCTCCTGCGAACGGTCGTTAAGATTCGCGAACTTGTCGATTGACGTTCGCCCCGCGCGTCGAAGGAACGCTCCGCCGCGCTTTTGTTTCGTCGGCGAGTCGCGGGGAAAACGTTCTCTTCACTTTTTCGCCGTCGAAGGAGCGTCGCTCGTCGCGCTTTTGTTTCGTCGTCGCGGCGCGGGAAAACGTTCTCTTCATTTTTTCGCCGGCTTTTCCCGCGCGTTCGCCGTTTGCGTTTCGATCGACAAGAAATAAAAAAACGCAAGACGCGAAAAACGTCTTGCGTTTTACAATTCAGGAGCGAACGCCGTCGCGCTTAATCGCCGAACTTACAAAAGTTCCGACGCTCGCCGTTGAATGTCGAACTTGCGATCATTAGCAAGCCGGAGCGCACGGGGCCGGAGCCGGAGCGCACGGAGCCGGAGCGGCTTCGCAAGCCGGAGCGCACGGGGCGCAAACCGGAGCGCAGAAGCGAACCTTCAGGCAACGGAATTTCTTAACGAAGCAGGGCTTCTTGCAGACCGGAGCGCACGGAGCCGGAGCGGCTTCGCAAGCCGGAGCGCACGGGGCCGGAGCGGCTTCGCAAGCCGGGGCGCACGGGGCCGGAGCGGCTTCGCAAGCCGGAGCGCACGGAGCGCATTCGACGGCGCAAACCGGTTTGCAGCACGCGATTTTCGCGGCGAAGCAAGCTTTCGCGTTTTTGACGGCGCAAACGGTCTTGGCGACGGCGGATTTCAGCGCGACGCACGGACGAATGCACGGAACGTTGATCGTCGCGCAGGTCGGAGCGCAAACCGGAGCGCACGGAGCCGGAGCGGCTTCACAAACCGGAGCGCACGGGGCGACGGCGGCGCACGGAGCCGGAGCGGCGGCCGGAGCGGCCGGGGCGGCGTCTTGAGCGAAAACGTTCGCGGAAGCGAGAGCGAGGACGACAGAAAGAAGGATACGAGTCTTCATCTGTAAAAATCTCCTAAAATCGGGTTGTTTAGTTTTTTGGCTTTCGCCTTTTACATCACACGTTGTTATTATCGACCTTCGGTCTCTAATAATTTAATTGTTTTCCGTATTTTTTTTATTTTGCGTAAAGCGCTTATTTTAAAGTCGCGTCTCTACGATTTAAGTATATACCCGCTTGCGCAAAACTTCAAGCGTCGTTTTTCCTCAAATCCGAAACTTATTTTATTTTTGCCGCGACATAATCGTTCTCTTCGGAACAACTAGTCATAAAAATAAAAACCTCAAACTTTTTAAGCGCGCTAGCCGATCAAAATCGTCTTATTTGTCGCGTCTTGCCGCGCGTCGTTTTTCGCTCTTATCGGTCGCGAAACACGCTCGTCGTTCGACGTTCTTTAAACAACGTCGCTACGCAAACCGCCCTCTTTCTACCGAAGCCCCAGTTTGCTTAAAACAAACGTCTTCACTCTTTTTCCTATTTTAACGCAAGTCTTTCGACTTTTCAAGTCGTTTCGTTATTTTTTTTTGTCGAAACTAGACTTTTACGCGCCAAACGAACGATTATTTCGTTTCTAGCGATTTTAACGCCGCCTCAGTCAGTCGCAATCTCAACGTTTGCCCTTATCGGACGCCGGTTTCGCAAAAATCGCTTTTTTTAACGTTCGCGGTAAAAAGTAACGACGAGAAAAAACCGTCGTTTTTCACTCCGCGTTTTTCGCGTTTTTCAGCGCGCGACGCCGGTCGTTATTCCGGCGTCGTCGTTCTCACGTCGTCAAGTTTGCTTGCGCCGCCGACGCCGGGAAACGGTTTCGGCGAAACGATCGCCCAAATCGCTCGTTCGCGCTCCCAATATTTACGGGCGACGCGAGCGACGTCGGCGACGGTCGTTCGAAGAATCGCTTCCTCGAACTCTCGTTCGCGTTCCGTCAACGGCGTGTTCGGCGCGACGCGGTAAAATTCGTCGAGAATCAACCGCGACGTTTGCTCTTTTAATCCGACGTATCGGCCTTTTCGTCGCAAAATAATTTGTCTTTTTGCTCGATCGCACGCTTCTTCCGATATTAACGATTCTAACGCCTCGTTAATCGTTCCTAACACGCGACGCGACGCTTCCGGCAGACTTTCCGGCGACGTCGTCCATCGAATCGTCATATAACTCGGCGCGGGCCCCGGCGTCAAGTCGACGCGAAAATCGCAATCGTCGTCGAAATCGTCTTTGAATCGTTCGGCCAACCGACCGCCGTCGCCGTCCGCGCCCTCCCAAATCGCTTGCAACACGGTCAAGGCGGCGCAGTCGGCGCGCTCGGACGCCGCGGGAATCGGAGCGGCGAGAAGCGCGCTTCCGACGTTCGTTCCGCGCGTCAACTTAAAACGCCGAATCGGCTGCGTCGGTTCGTTCGGACGGTCGAAGTTAATCGGTCGAAAATTCGGATTCGCCGGAATCGCTTCCAAACGAGCGAACGCCGCGTTCGTCGCCGTCGTTCCCTCGAGGGCTCCGTCAAAACCGACGATTAAATTTTGCGGCGAAAAAATTTGCTCCCAAAAAGCGCGCAAATCGTCGAGAGTCGCCGAAGCGACCGCCTCCGACGTCGCCGTCGTCGGGAGCGGAAACGCCGCTCCGCTCGGAACCGATCGCGCGAACACGTCGTCAAGCGTCTCGTCGACGCTTTCGGAACGTCGCGCGAGAGCGGCCAAGCGACGCGTTTTCGCCCGTTCGAATTCCTCTTTATCGAAGAGCGGATTCGTCGCCGCGTCGAGCAAAATCTCGAACGTCGCGTCGAAATCTTCCTTCAACACGGTCGCGCCGAACGAGATCGTATCGCGACCGACTTCGACTTCAAACCGCGCCCCGATCGAGTCGAAAAAACGCGCGACGTCGGAACGCGAAAAACGTTTCGAGCCCTTGTCGAGCGTTTCGGCGAGAAGCGCCGTCAATCCGGCCGTCTTCGGCGTCTCGACGAGCGCGCCCGCCAACGCGACGAAACGAACGTCGATCAGCCGCTCGTCCGCCGAATCGATCGCGACAACCCGCAGCCCGTTGGCGAACCCTTGCGCCGTCAACAGAGGCGGCGACGGTTCGAAACGTTCCGGAACAATCAATCGAGGCGCCGCGCCTTTCGGCAAAATCGCGACGCGGTTAAACGCGTCTCCGAACCGTTCGCGAACGACGCGTCCGATCGTCGCCGAATCGACTCGGCGCGTCGCTTCCCGACGGCGCGCTTCAAAATTCGGATCGCCGGTCGCCGCCAACGCTTCCGCTCGCGCCTCCAACGCCGCGACCGGGTCGCGGTCGCGCGCGGCGAGCGCCGTTTCAATCCGCTTCTTCGCGGCCGCCGTCTCCGCTTCGGAAGGGCCGTCTTCGGCGAGTCGCTTCAGCTCCGCGCGAATCGCCGCTTCGACGACGGGCCAACGATCCGACGCGACGCTCGAACGGATTTCGAAAAACCCTCGAACGCCGAACGGTAGTCGCGAACGCGCCGCGACGTCGAACGCCGGAATCTCGCCGTCGACGACTTTTCGCGTCAAGCGTCCGTTCGCGCCGCCGGTCAAAATCTCCGCCAACGTTTCGAGCGCCGCCGCGTCCGGGTCGGCCCCCTCGACGGTCGGCCAAGCGAGAACGAGCGTCGCCGTCGTTCCCGGCGCCTCGACGAACGCGTCGCGGCCTCCCGCTTGACGCGGTTCCGTCGGCGGCTCCGTTCCCAACGGCGCGCGCCGTCGAACGTCGCGACAATTCGCCAAGATCGCGTCCAACGTTCGTTCCGGATCGAACGGCCCGGCGATCGCGAGAACCGTTCGATTCGGAGCCAACCGCGACGCGTAAAACGCTCGCACGTCGTCCGTCGTCGTTTCCTCCAAGAGTTCGAGCCGTCCGTCGAGCGGTTCTCGAAGCGGCGACGCGACATAAACCGTTTCCGCCGTCAAGTCGTCGACGAGTCGTTCGCGGTCGTTCGCCGCCGTCTCGATTCGCCGACGCGCCGCCCGAACGCTCCGCTCGACGCTCTCCGCGTCGAAGGTCGAACGCCAAAGCGCGTCGGTCGTCGCCGCGAGCGCGGTTTCAAAACGCTCCGCCGCGACGTCGAGCGCAAAAACGGTTCCCTCGCGCCCGACTCGAGAACGCATCCGCGCGCCGCAATCGTCCGACTCGCCGTTTCGCAAAATCTCGTTCGCGCTCTCGACGACGAGCGACGCGGTTAACGCGGCGAGCCCGCTCCCGGCCGCCTCGCGTTCTCCCAACGTTCCGACGTCCCGCGCCGCGACGCGAATCCCGACGCGGCGTTCGGTCGTTTTTTTCAGCAAAATCCGCAACCCGTTCGAAAGCTCGTAAAAAACGACCGAACCGGAATAAGCGTTTTGCCGAACGACGCGCAGCTCGCCGTCCCGCTCTTTCGCGGCGAACGCCTCGCCTTGCGCAAGCAACGAAGGCGTCGGAACGACGCCGCGTTCGAGCGTCTCGTTTCGCCGACGTTCCTCGTTCTCGCTCGCAAGACGTTCGAGCGCCCGTCGCCCCAACGGAAGCGGTTCGTTCGCTCGCCCTAACGCGCCGTCCTCGACGCTTTCCTCCGAAACCGTCGTTCGAATATCGCCGACCGAGTTCGACGCGTTTTCTTGCGTTTTGTCATTATTACTATAGGGAACGTTCTCGAACTCGTTTCGCCAGTCGTCGAGCGTCGTTTTTTCCTCCGCCGCGACGCCGACGTCGAGCGCGCCGGAAATCCCGAAAAAGAGTCCGAAAAAAAGTAAACTCGCCGCCAAGCGATTACCGATAAGCAGTGTAAGCAAGACCGTCCGAAATTTCACCGTCGTTTTTCCACGTTGTGCTAAGCGTCGAACGCCGCCGTCGGGGCCGTCCCGATTTAGGCGCTTCGTTAAATCGGTTTCGCTATTATTATTTCACAACGTAAGGAAAAAACCAAGCGTCGCGGCCCGTTTTAGAGAAATTGCGAAGAAATTTTCGACAATTAATCTATATAACCGAAAAAAGCCGCAAGTCGCGCGGGGAAAAAGTACGATACTATGCCAAACGGAAGCCCTCCCCGGCAGGGATTGCCGGTCGGGCTCTGCGCCAAGCTATTTTTGGCGGACGCTCCTGAACGAACCGTTTCATTCGTCGAAAGCATTCGGTCGATTTCGGGCGGAACGCGCAAACGTTCCGCGATGAAAACAAGCGGAATCAGGAACTGTTAGGGTCGACGTCGTTTCCGGCGTCGACGCGGCGACTCGCTCGTTCGACGGCGGTCGACGCGAAAAACAAGACAAGATGCTCATTCTTGAAAATCATTCGTCAAGGAAGTTAAAGATGAAAAAGATGAATTTGAGAATCGCCGCGTGCATGACGTTGTTCGCGGCGGCGATCGCGAGCGGCTGCTTCGGTCTCGGCGGTTTTTCGCTCGGTATCTTCAGCGTTCCGGTTCCGGTTAGTCCGTATTTCCAAGGCGCTTACGAAGATATGGCCTTCGAGAAGGATCGTTACGGCCAAGTTCCGGTTCTCCCGCCGATCGTCGACGGCGTTCCGGAAGGTTTGGACGCTCCGTCCGACGACGAAGTGATCCGCCTCCTCGAAAAAGCGAAGCCGAACAACGGCGGCGTTCCGTTCCTCGAAACGCGCTATCGCAACAACGTCAAGATTAAGAAAGAACTGATCGCCGATTACGTCGACCCGCCGCGCTTCTTCCCGATGGTCGGCCCGGTGCAAGTTCACCACGTCCACTATAAATGTACGGTCTACTTCGAACAAAACGTTCGCGTCGGTTGGCCGATTCCTTACTCGATCGAGAAAAAAGACGCGCAAGAAGTCATTTACATCGACAAAGACCACCTGCACGCCGTCGCGCAAGCGCCGGGTTCGGAAGTCCAAATGGGCGCCGAGGCTATGCCGCAACAATTCTAATTCCGAGGCGAACGTCGAACGGAAGTTCGCGGGCGTCGCTTGAATCGACCGAATAGAAAACGGGAAGCTCGAAAGGGCTTTCCGTTTTTTTTTTTGCGTTTCTTGGAAATCGGCGAGGCGACCGTCGCGCTATTTAGCTCCTCTAACTTCTTAGCCGAAACTAACTTACTCCCGCTTTCTCCGCGCGACCGTCGCAACCTTTCTTTGTTCGCGTTAAAAAAGAGAATTTTGGCCGTTTCTTGGGAAAAATATTTGACTTACGCCGCCGCGCCTGTTAAAATTGAAAGAAGAAATCGGATTCTCGATTTCGTTTGTTTTTATTCGCGTCGGAAGCCCCGTTCGACGCCGACGCGTTTCGTCGATTTTTTATTTTTTTGTTGGTCGAGGTCGTTTTATGTCGCGCAAAAATTCTCGTTTCGACGGTTTTACTCTCGTCGAATTGTTGGTCGTTATCGCGATTATCGGTATTTTGATCGGGCTCCTTCTCCCGGCGGTTCAAGCGGCCCGCGAAGCCGCGCGTCGGATGCAATGCACGAACAACTTGAAGCAACTCGCTTTGGCGATCCAAAACTACAACGACGCGCACGGCAAGCTCCCCGGTTTCGGGTTCGGGCTCAACGACAA
Organism: Thermoguttaceae bacterium; assembly: GCA_017435375.1. Taxonomy (GTDB): domain Bacteria; phylum Planctomycetota; class Planctomycetia; order Pirellulales; family Thermoguttaceae; genus RUG369. Next base: position 7,566 of record JAFSFF010000517.1, on the reverse strand, counting down.
CCAAACGCCGGTCGCGAGCATGCTCCCCTTCATCGAACAGTCGGCCCGCTACGACGCCATTTACGCGCCGTCGGACGATACCGGCGATTACGACCCGTACCGCGGCGACGAACGTTGGAACGGTATCCTGACCGCGTTCCTCTGCCCGTCGGACGGCGCCGCCGGTTCCGCTAGCGACGATAAACCGTCGCCGATCAACTACTGCTTCAGCAAAGCCGACTATATCGCGGGCGGTTACGGCGTTTGGGGGAACACGCGCTCGCCGTTCGGTTTGCGTCAACGCTCCGACGAATACAAAGACACCGACTGGGGCGGCGGGAGCTACGCGATGAGCGCGATCACCGACGGCACGAGCAACACCGTCGCGCTGAGCGAACGCGTCGCCAGTCCGAACGAATTCGGTTCCGAAAAACGCTCGATTAAGGGCGGGTTCGCGAACAACTCCAGCGCTTGGTCGATTCTCCCGAACGCCTGCCTTGCGAAACGCGGGAACGGAAACGAATACGCCGAAGGCGTCGCGACCGTCGGCGGAAGCGGCGAAAACGCTTACTATTACACGAATAACAACGCGATGTTCCAAACGATTCTGCCGCCGAACTCGCCGAGCTGCGCCGGGAACGCCAGCTTCACGCAACCGGTTTACGTTCCGCCGACCAGCAACCACAGCGGCGGCGTCAACGCCGCGATGTGCGACGGTTCCGTCCGCTTCATTAGCGACACGATCTCCTGCGAAACCCCCGGAACAAGCGGCCTCGCCGGTTGGTACAAATATTGGGGTTACGCGACCGGCAAGTCGCCGTTCGGCGTTTGGGGCGCTCTTGGAACGATGAACGCCGGCGAAACCGATACGCTTTAACGGCGCGTTCGCGCAATCGCAACGCTAAAGAAATAAGGAGGCTAAAATGAAAAAACTCGCGTTGGCGCTCGTCGCGGCGCTTTGTTGTTCGCTCGTCGGAACCGGTCTCGTCGGCTGCTCGAAAGCGCGAATTAAAGGGCTCGTTCCGGTCGAGGGCGTCGTTACGTTGAACGGCGAGCCGGTTTCCGGCGCGACGATTATGTTCGCCCCGAAAAAACACGACCCGTCGCGACCGAAAGGAAGCGCGCAAGCCGTTACCGACGCGTCCGGCAAGTTCAAAATGTCGACGCTCGACCCCGGCGACGGCGTTTTCCCAGGCGATTATTACGTTACCGTTACCAAAGACCGCGTCGAAGGCGGGTTGTCGCTCGAAGAGGTAAAGCGTCGCCGCGAAAATCCGGACGCCGCCGACGAACCGGAACCGGAGCAAACGCTCGTTCGCGAACTTCCGGACAAATACGCCGATATTAACTCGTCCGGCCTCGACCAAACGATTCCCGCCGAAGGGATCAAAAACCTCGAACTTGCGCTCGAAGGCGAAGTCGACGCGACGCCGCGTCCGATGAACTCCGGTCGCGGCGCCGGGCCCGGAATGCGTTAATCGCGAACGCCAAACGGCGAACCGAACAAAATTCGCCGAAAGTTTCCCGACCGAAACGGAAAGTTAAAAAAGACTTTCCGTTTTTTTTTGTTAAAAATTGGAAAAAACTCTTCTTTTTTTGTTGATTTTCCGGAAGCCGTTCGATATACTGTCGTTATACGACGTCGGAAGTCGCGTTTTTTCGCGTTTTGGCGTCGCGTCCGAAACCGCGGGCTTTATCCCGTTCGAAGCGGTTTCGGGGCAACTATTAATTATTTAACGTTTCCTTACAATTTACGAAAGGGAGAAAAGATGAGTTTGCTCCAAAATGTTAAACTGGGGGGGGGGGTAAGAAAAACCGCTTAGGTTTCACCCTCGTCGAACTTCTCGTCGTCATCGCCATCATCGGTATCTTGATCGGTCTTCTTCTCCCGGCGGTTCAAGCGGCTCGCGAAGCCGCGCGTCGGATGCAATGCACGAACAAACTGAAGCAAATCGGCCTCGGCCTCCAAAACTACGCCGACGCGAACGACGGCTACTTCCCGGCCGGTTGCGGTAAATTTACGAAACAAGCGGTTTCTTGGGCCAACACGAGTTGCTTCGTGATGCTTTGTCCTTACGTCGAAGAGTCGGCGCGCTACACCCAAATTCTCGCGACGGGCGGCAACCCGATGAGCAATCAAAACGCCGCTTACAAAGACGCGCCGGACTACCTGATTTGCCCGAGCGAAGCGAATCCGGACGGCGACTGGCGCAGCAACTACTGCGCGTCTTACGCCGACTGGCCGGACACGTTCCCCGCCGGGCACGTTTCGGTCGTTATGTCGTCGAGCCACGGAAATTACAACGATTACTGTTTCAATCCGCGCGCTCCGTTCATCAGCGGTCTGAAATTCGTCAAAATGTCGGCGATCACCGACGGTTTGAGCAACACGGTCGGTTTCTCGGAACGCGTTATCGCTTCCGGCAAAAACTCGATCAAAGGTTCGATCGCGCTGAGCGGTATCAGCAGTTCGGACGGCAAGCGTCCCGACTCCGGTTGGAGCCCGAGCGTCTGCGCCGCGTTGCGCGACACGCAAATGCAGGGCCTGCTGCAATCCGGCGTTTCTCGCTCCGACACTTGGACCGGCTGCCAATGGGCCGACGGTCGCGTCCAGTTCACCGGTTTCAACACGATTCTCCCGCCGAACTCGCCGACTTGCGCCGACCGTTCCGACTACGGCACGATCGTCGCCAGCGCGTCGAGCAATCACAGCGGCGGCGTCAACGTCGCGCGCCTCGACGGTTCCGTCTCCTTCATTAGCGAAACGATCGACACGTCGTCCTATCCGGGCGGCTCGAACGGTCTCGAACAATACCCGGTCGAAGCGGGCCCGTCCCGTTACGGCGTTTGGGGCGCGCTCGGCTCGATCGACGGCGGCGAAACGGACACGCTGTAAACCCATTTAAACCGGAGGTTGCGTCGCGCCGTTTTCGGCGTCGCGACCTCCGATTCCCGCGTTTCCGTTTTTTCCTTCTTTATTACTTGACCAAGAGAGAAAATCGCAACGATGAAAAGATTTACGTTACTTCTCGCCGCCGTTTTGAGCGTCGCGTTCCTCGGTTGCGGCCCGAAAGGCCCGAAAAAACCGGACGGAATGCCCGAGTTGTTCCCTTGCGTCCTGACGCTGACCAAGGGCGGCGCTCCCGTCGACGGCGCGATCGTTACCCTTCATCCGACGTCCGGCGACTCGCAATGGAAACCGAGCGGCGTCTCCGACGCGCAAGGCGTCGTCAACCTCGCGACTTACGGGAACTTCCCAGGCGCTCCCGCCGGTTCGTACAAAGTTACCGTCATGAAGTCGGAACCGATTCCGGAGGAGAATCCGATGGGAATCGAAGCGCCGAACGGCGGCGTTTACGAAGCGTCGGACGTTTACGTCGACAATAAATACGCTTACGCGCCGAACACGCCGCTCGAACTGGAAGTCGCCGCCGGCGCTCCGACCGAAGCGACCTTCGAACTCGACTGAGTTCGCCGTTTCTCCGTTCGTTTTCTTTTTTCGGTCGCGACGCGACTTCGTCTCGGCTCCCGACGAAACGCGCCGCGACCGCTCTTGACGTCGCCGAACGAAAACTTTATTCTTGCCGCGACGCGACGTTTTCGCGCTTTTCAGGCGCCGCGTTTCTCGATTTTCGTCGACTTTTCCCCCTTGTTTTTCCGTCGTCTTTATCAAGATAAGCAAATCGGGCAAAATGCGCAATTTACACCGTTTTATTTCCGCCGTTATTTTCGCCGCTCTCGTCGCCGCGTTCGTCTTTTTTCCGTCGAGCGTCGACGCGCAGGGTTGGCGGCTCTTCGTCGACGACGTAAAAAAAGAAGCGAAGGAAAAACGCGACCGCGAAAACGGCGTTCCGACGTCCGACGACGGCGAATTTTCCAACATCGCGCCCGACGGAGCGCCGTTCGAACTCGACGCCGACGCAAACGTTGAAACGCCGCCCGACCCGAACGCCGTCGATCCGGCGCAATCGCTCGGAGACGCGGAGGATTATTACCCGGTCGACGCGGCGCCGTCGCAGTACGCGCCTCCGCTCCCGTCGTATCGGAATTTCCCGGAAATGAAAAACGACGCGCGCCTCAACGACGTTTGTTTCGTCTCGCCGACCAAAGGTTGGGCCGTCGGCGACCGCGGAACGATTTGGACGACCGTCGACGGCGGCGCGACTTGGAATCTCGCCGACGTTCCGACCGACGCGAACCTCTTCGCCGTCTCCTTTTTCGACGAGAATTTCGGACTCGCCGTCGGAGGGCGCGTCGTTCCGGCGACCGGCGTCGGCGTCGGCGTTTTGCTCCGAACGATCGACGGCGGAACGACTTGGGGCGTCGTCGAAACCGCGTCGTTCCCGATTCTTCGCGACGTCCGAATTCTCGACCCCGGAACCGCTTGGGTCGCCGGCGACTCGTCGGAGCTTTACCCGTCCGGGCTCTTCGTCAGCTCCGACTCCGGCTTGACTTGGACGGCGGAGGGCGGCGCTCGGCGCGGCGGTTGGCGTTCCGTTCTTTTCGACCCGGCGCAAAAACTCGGCGTCGGCGTTTCGACCGAGGGCGCGCTGCAAACCGTTTCCGGCGAAAAAGCGGCGAAAAAATCGCTCCCGTTCGGCGAACGACGACTTGACGACGTCGTTTTCGACGCGGCGACCGGAACCGTTTGGGCGGTCGGCGAAAGAGGGCTCGCGACGCGTTCCGCCAACTTCGGCGCCGACTGGGCCCGCGCGCCCGGCGCCTTTCCGAACGACGCGGGCCGATATTTCGACCTCAAATCGGTCGCGGCGCTCGACGGATTCGTCGGCGCGGTCGGTTCGCCCGGAACCCTCTTTTTTTACTCGGACGACGGCGGCGCGACTTGGGCCGCGTCGCGCACCGAAACGCGGGCCCCGCTCCGCAAACTCTTTTTTCTCGACCGTTTAAACGGCTGGGCGGTCGGCGAGTTCGGAACGATTCTCGCGACGAAAGACGGCGGACGGACTTGGACGCGCCAACGAGACGGGGGCCGACGCGTCGCGCTTCTCGGCGTTTTCGGTCGCGCCGACGACGTTCCGTTCGAAGCGCTCGTTCAGTTGGCCGGCGACGAAGGCTTTTTGACGGAAATCTGCTTAACCGCCCGTTCCGACGAAACGGAGCAAACCGGCGCCGAAATCCCGCTCGTCGAACGCTTGAACGAAGCGGTCGTCGAAACCGGCGCTTCCGGCGCGACGCAAGCCGGACTCTTTTCGCTCGATCCGGCGGAAAACGGCGCGACGCTCGAACAAATTTTGGCGCGCTTCGACCGCGAAAACGACAACGACGGACTCGAACGCTTCCGCGAATATCTCGTTCGGCAAATTCGGATTTGGCGACCGAGCGTCGTTTTGACCGCCGACCCGCTCCTCGACGCGCCGGAAGTCGTCGCCGATTTTTCCGCGTCGTCGACGACGGCGAACGCGGCGAACGGCGATTTTTCGACGCCCGGTTCCGCCGCCGCGCTCCTCGGCGCGCTTTCCGCCGACGCGAACCGCCTCGACGACCGTCCGAGCGACCCGTTCCGAACGCTGATTTGGCGCTCCCTCCCCGGCGCGATTCAAGCCGCCGCAGACCCGACCGCTTATCCGGAACACTTAACCGCCTGCGGTCTCGACCCTTGGCGCGTTTCGAAAGCGACGCTCGCTTGCAAAGGCAAGAAACAAGGGAACGTTTTATTAGACGCCTCTTACTTCTGCGGAACCTTAGGAAGACCGGTCGGCGAAATCGCGAAAAACGCTCGCGAAATCCTCGGCGCCGACGTTAAAATCGCCGAAACGACGAACTTTCAAACGCTTTTCGGCGGCGCGAACGCGACGGACGGCGGCGCGTCGAACGCGAGCTTTTTCGGCGGCGTCGCGATTCCTCGGGGAAGCGAAGCGCGGCGGGCGGCGCAAGTCGGCTTGAGCGGGCAAATCGACGCGTTAAGCGAACGAGCGGCGCTTCGACGGCAAAAACTCGGCCTCGTCGACGCGTTGACGCGGCAAAACGCGAAAAATAGAAAAAGCGGCGAACTTTTGCTCGCGCAACTGCGCCCCGAAACGCGCGGCGCCGACGTCGATTTCGCGATCGACTACTTAACGCAAGCCGGACGCAACTTCGCGGCGCTCGGGAATTGGCTCGCGGCGGAAGAGGCGTTTTCGATCGTCGCGCTCGACTTGGCGGCGGAACCTAAAGCCCGCGACGCGTTGACTTGGCTCGTCCAATATTATTGCGGTTCGGAACCGGCTTGGCGCGTTCAGGAGACGAACCGTTTCAACGAGACGAACGTCGGCGTTCCGAACGCGCCCGATCTCGACGCGACGGCGGCGCCCGGCGGAAGCGGTTTGTTCGGCGGCGTTTTGAGCGGCGGAAACGGCGGCGCGGGCGGCGGTTTGGTCGACGCGCGCTCCGGCGGCTCCGCTTCGAACGTTTCCTCCGCTTCCGAAACGTCCGACGAGCCGGTCTCGTCGAACCCGACTTTTATCCCGGAAACGCCGGACTCCGCCGTTTTAGGAACGACGCCCGGTTCGCGTTCGTCGTTGGCGCTCGACCCGTCGGCGACGCTCGGGCCCCGCTTGGCGAACGCGGAGAATCTCGGCGAAACGCTCCGAACGGTCGCGCCGGAAACCTTTATGTCGCCGCAAGTTCGCTTTCCGTTGGCGGCGGCGCAACGGGCGCGCGGCGACGTCGCGGGCGCGCTCCGTTATTATTGGAACCGTTCGATCGCGGCCCGCGCGAGCCTTTGGGGCGCTCGAGCGCAAGCGGAATATTGGCTTGCGACGCCGGAACGTTCGGTTCTTCCGAACGGCGAAACCGACTGCCCGTTCGCGACCGCTCTTTGCCGACGCGCGCCGAGTCGCCCTTACCTCGACGGCGTTTTCGAACCGACCGTTTGGGACGCCGCCGCTCGTTTCGCGCTGACGACGCCGAACGCGGAACTTCCGCCGAATCGCGAGTTAACCGCCGACGAGGCCGCGTTGCGCGATTGGAAAGCGGCAAATCGCGCGGCGTCGACGGAGCTTGGAACGACCGTTTCGCTCCTTTGCGACGACCGTTTCTTATACGTCGGCGTCGTTTGCCCGAAATCGACCGAATTCGCTTATCCGGCGGTCGACCCGGAAAACCCGGAGCCTCCGCGACCGCGCGACGGCGACCTTTCGGCGTCGGATCGCGTCGAGTTCCGAATCGATTTGGACGGCGATTACGCGACGGCGTTCGAGTTTGCGTTCGACTGCCGCGGTTGGGCGTCGGACGAACTTTTCGGCGACAAAACTTGGAACCCGGGCGTTTTCGTCGCGAAAAACGAAACGAACGCCGACTGGACGCTTGAAATCGCGATCCCGTTCGAAGCGTTGTCGTCGCGCCCTCCGAAAAGCGGCGACGTTTGGCGTTTCGAAGCGCGGCGAATCGTCCCCGGCGTCGGCGTCGAATGCTGGAACGTCGAAAACTCGAACCGCGCCCGCGACGCCTTCGGCTTCCTAACGTTCGAGTAACGCGACGTCGGCGTTCGGTTTTCTTACCGTTCGTCCTCAGGAACGACCGGCTGTCGCAGCAGCAATCGGACGGGCGAAACGGCCTTTACATGCCATCTCTTCCCTCTTTTGCCGT
>JAFSFF010000055.1 GCA_017435375.1 Thermoguttaceae bacterium | reverse complement strand
GGGGGGGCAAACAAGGTAAACGCGGTTTTACGCTTGTCGAACTTCTCGTCGTTATCGCCATTATCGGTATTTTGATCGGTCTTCTTCTTCCGGCGGTTCAAGCGGCGCGCGAAGCGGCGCGCCGTATGCAATGCACGAACAACCTGAAACAAATCGGGCTCGGGTTGCAAAACTATCACGACACGAACAACGCGTTCCCGCCGATGCGCACCTCGCCGAGCGACGACCAACGCAATTTGGCGGCGGCTTGGGGTTGCGTCAGTTTCTATGTCGCGATGTACCCGTTCATCGAGCAAAGCGCGCGTTGGCAAGAGGTTATCTCGCGCGGCGACGAATCGCACAGCTTTAGCGGTTGGAGCGACGCTTGGAACTGCTCGATCGCGGCCCTGCAAGCGCCGATTCCGATGCTCGGTTGCCCGAGCGACCCCGCCGGGACGTCGAAATCGCACGTCAACAACGCTCAACGCGCCAGTTACGCCGGTTCGGTCGGCGACGCGACGGTCGAAACCGGCGAAGTTTCCGTCAACAAACGCGGCTTCTTCCCGGGCGGCATCGGCGCGCGTCCGAGCGTTTACGGCGGCGTCAAGTGCAACACGTTTGCGACGATCACCGACGGTTCCTCGAACACGATCGCGATCGTCGAATCGGCGGCGGGCGACCGCGCCGGCACCGACCGCGTCAAGGGCGGTATCGTTAAGTTCGGCGGCGGTTCCCCGGCGTCCTGCTTGGCGATGGTGAGAACCGACGACCGCACGGCGCTGAACGGCGAATACGCTTCGGAACCGCGCGGCAAACTGCACACCGACGGTCGTCCGCGTATTTTGAGCGTTTCGACGATTCTCCCGCCGAACTCGCCGACCTGCGCGACCGACATTTCGAACCCGGGTTGGGGTTGGGGTTACATGAGCGCGTCGAGCCATCACGCGGGCGGCGTCAACGCGTTGCGCGCCGACGGTTCGGTCGCGTTCATTAGCGAAACGATCGACTGCGGTTCGAACCTGAACAGCACGGAGTGGACGGGCAAAGACCCGACCGGCAAGAGCCCGTTCGGCGTTTGGGGCGCGATGGGCACGATCGCCGGCGGCGAGACCGACGTTCAATAATCGCGTTTAAGTTTCAACGTTTTTAACGTTTAAATTAGCGAAGTCGACGACGTTCTTAGGAGCGGCGTCGACTTCGTTTTTTTACGTCGACGCTTCGTCGGGGTTGCACGCTGTCGCTTAAAGGTCGAACGGCTGTTTCGTTCGTTTTCTTCCGCCCGACGACGATTCCCGACCGTCGCGACCGAGTTGAAAATATAACGCTAACGACGTGAAGGATTGCCGCGACCGGGCCGAGAAAACGAGCGTTGCCGCGTCGAACGTCAAAGCGGATAAAAACTGGCGTCGTCGGCGGTTGCGAAACGTTCGTGGGAGGCGGTCGACCGTCCGAGTTTGCGGCGTTGCGTTTACTAATTGCGCGCAAAATTCGGCGACGGTCGACGTAAAAAAGAAGCCGACGTTAAACTTAATTTGGCGAGCGGTTTAAGAATTGGCGTAAGCGGTTCGCGACTCCGACGATTTAAGATTACCGGGAAGCGCTTTTTCAATATAAAAAGCGCGCGGGTCAACCGGGAGCAACAAGACAACGTTCGTTGTGCGACGCTCTTCCAATTTAGACGCGACGCGTCTAAATTTTGAAACGAACGAAAACAGGAAAATACTCGGAAACGTAACTTTGCGAGATAAAAGACTTAAACAGTGGGCGACGCAGGATTCGAACCAGCGACCTCCGCCGTGTGAAAGCGTTTGTCGTTTTTTTCGGCTCGACCGTGCGAATTTCCTTAACTTAGTTGAAAACAAAGGTTTGCGCGTTTAAAGCGTTGCAGCCGACCGCGAAAAACGCGCGAAAACTTACGTTATTTTAACAGATTTTCGCGAAAAATCAACCGTTTTCCGCGAAATGTAGATACAATGTAGATACAAAAGAAGGCGTATGAAATTTCGACGCGACAAACGACGGCGAAAAAATTTTAGCGTTGAAAATAGTTCTACGAGTCTTAGCTTTTAGCGTTTAAAAATTTTTTCGGGGGCTCGACGAGCGTTTTAAATACGTTATAATAAAAACGGAGATTGATGTGTAAAAAACGTATTAAATTACATAAAACCGGTAAAATTGTTGTTATGAGGAGAAGGAATATGGAACGGCGTTTGCCGCGCTTGCCACGAGCGCCGCTCGTGTTCGCGTCGTTGGAGTTGCGGTTCTCCTCGACGTTGAGCAGGCCAAAATTAAAAGAAGCCTTGAAGGAAGAGCGGTTATTTAAAGATGAGACCGATTACGCGCCGTATGCCGCCGGTTATCGGCGTCGCGGCGTTTTGGATTCAACGTCTGGAAAACGCGTCTTATTTCGACTGTACACGCATAAGTTGCGCGATCGTTCGTTGACTATCGGCGAAGATTTCTTTATGTTGACGACGTTGCAATATGCGCGTTTTGTCGATTTTAGCGAGGAATTTCATCGGCTTTTTGAAGCGGTTTGTCCGGAAGTAATGCGCCGGTCGTTACGCGTTGAGGAAATTCGGCTTCGTTACGTCGACGTCATCCGGTCGCTTGACGGCGTCGCGGTTGAAAGTTTGATCGAGCCGGATTTCTTCGAACTTCAAAAGCGCGAACGCTACGACGCTCTGCAATTTTCCTTCCAAAAGACTTGCGACAACGCGTTGATTGCAGGCACGTTGTTTAACTCCGGAGCGGAAAAAACGCGGGCGCCCGAGCCGGTCGATCCGACTGGGCTCGCAAAAGAAGGCTTCGAACTGCAAGCCGACGATTTTTTGTTCGATTACACGACGAGTCGCCGATTTGCGGAGCCGATCGCGCTTGACGACGTGCGAAGCCGCGTCGACGAAACGCATGAAACGGCCGAGCGATTTTTCCTTGAAACCGTTACCGACGTCGCGCTTGATTTGTGGAGTCGTGAAAAATGAACGGTTATCTGGCTCTTTGTTGGGTGCCTTCGATTGAAAAGCAACCCGCCGAGATTGTCGTTGAGCGTAGAGAGGGCGAAGAATCGACGTGCGAAATTTGGGTCGACGGGATTGCGTACCCGTTTCGGTACGACGTAACTTTTGCCTATAAGAAAAAAAAGACCGCCGGCTTTGTGTGCGAATGCTTAGCGTTGCCGCAAATTAAAGGGCGAGGGGAAAAGCCAAAAGACGCGATTCGCGCTTGTCAAGTCGAGTTCGCGCGATTGTTTGAGGAGACGAGCGAACGTCGCTTTGTCGATTATTCGGAAGAAACGCAAGCTCTTTGGGAAAAGTTTGTCGATATTGTCGATCCTGTGGCCTACCGCAAGAAAAAGCCGACGCGTTGGGCGCGCGACGGGGAAATTGTCGCGCTCGACGACGCGACGCTTCAGGTCGAGTGGGCGAACGGCAAGGTTGAAACGTTGGATTTAACTCGTTTGCCGCTTCCGCCGGACGCCGATTTCATTAAACCGAACGACTGGGCGGAGTTTGTTATCGAGCGCGATTTTTTTACGACGGAACCTCGCGCGATCGTTTCCGTTAAAAAATTTGAACGGCAAGAATTTTCGCTTGATGAATTAAGTAAATTCTTGTCGCCTGTCGAAGCCGACTAAGCGAAGGAGCGCGTCGATTTTGTTACCGGTCAAAACGTTTCGCAACGACGAGCGTTCGTTTCGCGAACCGCCCGTCGTTGAGCTTTTTTTCGTCGACGTCGGTTTTGGAACCTCGCAAGTTCTTGTATTTGATAACGAAGCGATTGTCGTCGACTGCGGCGGTTCCTCCGACGCGATTTGTAGTGTTCTGGAACAGCGGCGCGTCAAACGCCTCCGCGCGCTGATTATTTCGCATCTTCACGACGATCATTACGAAGCCGCTTACGACGTTTTAAAGTATTTTAAAAAAATAGGTTCCAAGGTCGATAAGGTTTTGCTTGATTGCAATTTGCTTGTCAAACTTCTTGAAACGGCGCCGACAAAAGCGCTCCAACTTTTGTACGACCAGTTATGCCGGTTCTTGCGAGAAGGCGACGTCGTCGCTCTTGAGCAGTTTGATCGCGCTAAGATTGTGTGCGAAGGTCGAGACTGGAACCTTGAGCTTCTCTATTTACCGGAAAATATCGAGGACGCGAAATCTGGCGGCGACTCGTTAAACGCCACGTCGAAAGTTTTCGCTGTCAACGTTGGCGGGCGTCGTCGCGCGCTTTTGACCGCCGACGCTCCGTTGCGTTCGTTTGAAGCGATTTATAAACGTTTTGGAGCCTTGGCTTTCGACGTTTCGACCGTTCCGCATCACGGGTTGAGCGTCCAAGTGAAGCCGCTGGAAAAAGAGCGACGCTTGTATGAAGAGTGGGCGCGAGCGGAGCGCGCGTTTTGCTCCGTCGGCTCCGATGCGCCGCACGACGCTCCGAACGCCGATCGTTTGCGCCTGATCGCCGAAACGGGAACCCGCGTCTTTTGTTCGCGAGCGACGAAAGTTTGCGTCGAGGATTCAATCCGCGCCGACTGGCTCGCGTTTCGCGACGAATTTTGGCGCGTCAACGAGCCCGACTTCCGACGTCTGAACATTACGCCGACTAACGAAACGTGTGTTGGAACGCTTGTCGCGATTTTTTCTAAGACGCGGTGCGAAGTCGTCGACGAAGAGAAGTTGCAACGATTTCGCGAAGAAGCGGCGCGTCGCTTAGCAAGAACGTTTCCTTGCCAAGCGACGCCGTTGAATCGCGTCGTTTAACGGCGGTCGGCGAGAGCGGGGAACGTTCTCGCCGTCTTTTTTTGCGGAGCGTCGACCGAACCGCGCGGCGACGTCAAACGCGCGGTGGGAAAGAACAAATCTTAGAACACTCCATCTAAGGCATTACAAATTTGGCTAACAGTTATTGAGGTTCTCGTAGAGGAACGGAAGAGTGGGCGATGGAAATATGCGTGCAAATGACGCATGATTTTTGTTTGAAAATCATCGTCGAACTCGTTAGTCAAATCGGAGAAAAAAGAAGGAAAAACACGTTTTTTCCAGTAATCTTCGCACTCTTGGTGAAAATTTGACTCGTCAAATTCTGACGACGAAACGCTGCCAAGTATATAGAAATTCGTAACGATTGTTTCGAGTTCGCTTGCGTAGCTAATGTCAAGGGGTAGGTTTTTATCGTTGCTCTTTTGATAATTATTGTACAGGTTGATGAGGTAATCAATCGTTTTTTTTAATGCCGACCATAAAAGCGATTGATGTTTTAATTCGTCGTATAATTGCGGCTCAAACGTTCGTAGGGTGGCAAAAATTAGCAAAAAGTCTTGAAAGTTCCGCGAACATTCGCATTCTATCCCCGAGCTTTTGAGCCCAAAGACAAGGGAGCGCATAAAAAACTCTATTTGACGTAACGACACCTTCTCGGCGTCGAACTTTCGTTTTATCATTTCGAAAACAAAGTTGTTGCGATACGAGTTAGGCGTCTTGATAAGTTCGTAAACGCCGTATTTTTCCGCTAAGATTTTAAAGTATTCCTCCGACGTTGCTTCTTTAAGCCAAAATTCAAAATCGAAGAAGCGGCGCAAATACGCGTCGACGTCGATTTCTCCATATACGGCGGCGATAGATTTTTTCAGGTTAACCAAATCGACACCCAAAACAAACGCGACGTTAGGAACCGCAAAAAAGTGTTTGATTCGTTCCAGAAATTGAATCGTGTGCAACGGTCGGCAACGATCCAGTTCGTCGACAATAAAGACGAGCGGACTCCCCGTTTTGTCTCGTTGAGTTTGTGCAAACTGAGCCAGATTCTCTTGAAAAGAACGTTTTCGCGCTAAAATACTTTGGTATTCTTCGCAAGCATTTTCGGCGACAGATTGAAAGTGTTGCGCCTCTTCTGGAACAAGCCCTTCCGAAGCGCGAGAAACAACTTTTAATACGGCGCCTTTGACCAATTTAGGCGCGATTTCGCACGCTGTTTTCCAACATTCCTTCCAAGAATCGTCTTTAATCTGCGCGTAGGCTTGTCCGAAAAGCGAAGTCATTGGGTCGTCGAGAAAATCGTCTTCCCAAGCGTTTAAGTAAACAACCGGAACGCCTTCTTTTTCTAAATCCGTGCGCCAACGTTCCAAAAAGAAGGTTTTGCCCGCGCCCCATTGCCCGTGAAGCGCGACGGTTAAAGGCTGGGTTTCACGTTGCAAAAAGTTCAACAACGATTGGCCAAAGCGTTGGCGATCCATAATATCGTCTTTCCACGCGTTTTCGGCGTCGACGCGCGGAGCTGGGAGTTTGCAAAACCAATCGCTCGAAAGCGCGACGTCTTCTTTGTTTTCTTCCGTCATTTTCTGTTCTTTCTAATCCGTCTCGCCGCATATTTGGTCCGGCGGCGAGGCG
>JAFSFF010000516.1 GCA_017435375.1 Thermoguttaceae bacterium | reverse complement strand
CGTCGAATTCTCCGAGCGCGACGAGCGTTTTCGCCAACTCGAATCGGGCGTCGACGAAATCTTCGTCGAGTTCGAGCGTCGCGTAAAACCGTTCGCGGGCCGCCGAAAAATCGCCGAGCAAATAGAGGAGCTTGCCCAACCGAAAGCAGACGCCGGCGTCGAGCCCGCCCGCCAAGAGCGCGCCGCGATAGAGCCGCGCCGCTTCTTCCCAATATCCTTCGCGTTCGAGATTCCAAGCGGATTCGCAAAGTCGGACGACTCGACGTTTGGTCGCGTCGCGCCAACGTTCGCGAGCGGCTTTGTCGAACGCGAGAACGGGGCGCGTCGTTTGTTCGGCGTCGGAAAAGGGGGAGGCGGAAAAGTCGAACCGCGTCGACGGGGCGGCGGAAAATTCGACGCGTTTCGTCGACGGCGGAAGAACCGGAGAGGCGAGCGGTTGCGGTTCCGGCGCGGCCGTCGTCGGCGCGTCGGCGAAAAACGCGAGAAACGGCGGCGGCGCGAGCGGTTCCGACGCTTGAATCGGCGTTTCGAACCGTTCGGCGAGGCGTTCGGCCAGCGCGATTTCTTCCTCCGCTTGCGAAAGGAAGGGCGGCGTCGGCGGGAGCGGCCCGGAGCCGTCGGTCGGGAGCGCGCCGAAATCGAACCGACGTTGGCCGCGGAAGTCGACCGGGCCCGCGTCGCCGTCGAGGAGAACGTCGCGACCGTCGCTCGAAAGGGTCAAACGCAAGATAATCGACTCGACGTCGGGCCCGAAATCGCGGAAAGCGGCGACGCGTCGCTCGACGAACTCGTCGGAAAGCCCGGTCGAGCAGAGGAAAGCCAAGCGTTTGGCGACGAGAACGGCGCGCGTCGAAAACGACGGGAGCCGTCCGGCTTCGCGCGTCGTTGAGAGGAGTCCGCGACGGCGCCAACGGCGAACCGTTTCGATCGAGACGCCGACCAGTTCCGCGAGCGCGGCCGGAGTGCAGCCGAATTGTTCGGTCGCCGCGAGTTCTTCGAGCGTTTCGAGCGTCGGTTCCGAGTCCGATTCCGGCGTCGCCGGCGGAATCGAGCGAAGGGCGTCGGAAGTCGCGAGTTCCGGGAAGAGAAACGCGCCGTTCGCCGTCGAGCGCGGCGGTTCCTCCGGCGTTAACGGCGGAGGCGACGGTTGAGACGAACGGGGCGCGTCGGCGGGATACGTCGCCGCTAATTCGTTCCAAAATTGCGTTTCCGAGACGACGGCGAGCGTTCCAAGTTCGAAAGCGCGGCGCGAACGTTCGTCGAACTCGGCGGCGAGACGCGTTCGAACTTGCGCGAGCGGCTCTCCTTCGCCGAGAACGATTCGGTCGACCGTTTCTCGAAGCGTCGAAGCGACCCGAAAACCGCGTTCGCGGGCGAAACGCTCGGCGTCGCGGCGCGGCGAAAAGGCGAGCCGTCCGTAAAAAAAGAGCGTTTTTCCAAAAAACGAGCGGGCGTTTTCCGACGAAGCGTTTTCCATTCGTTGATTTTCGAGCGGGGTGAAAGGGAAAAAAGCGGGCCAAAAAAGACGGCGGCGAAAGAACGCTCGTTTCGTCTTTTTCGCCGACAAACCTAAGCGCGCTGTATCCTTTATCGTTCGGGGAAACGGTCGAAGCGCTCGAAAAATCGCCGAGAATAGAGATTTTTTTGTCAAAAAAACTTGAAAAATCGAGCGGCGCGCTTTAAAATAAGAAATAAGACGGGAACTTTTAGCTTCCGTCGGCTTAATTCGTCTTGACAGAATTAAATGAATCGTCATAATTGTAAGAATCGCAGATAAACGGCGCGAAGGAGATAGTTAGCGCCGTCTAATTTTTGCGCTTTTATAGAGCATTTAAAATAAATATTCGAGGAGACGGAATGGGGACGTCGAAACGAGATTGGAAATCGCGCGTCGAAACCTTGGCGCACACGCGACTTAACGATTGTTACCAATGCGGCAAATGCGCGGCGGGGTGCCCTCGCGGCGTCTCGATGAAGTTGTCGCCGACGCGTCTGATGCGCGCCGCGCAAACGGGCGACGTCCTCGAAGGGGCGGAGTCGGACTCCATTTGGCGCTGCGTTTCCTGCTTGACCTGCTCGGCGCGTTGCCCGAAATCTTGCGAAGTCGCCGGCGTGATCGACGCGATGCGTCAAATCGCGATCGAGGAAAACTGCGCGTCGCCGGAAGCGGCGAAAATCGTCGCGTTCCAAAAAGCGTTTTTGCGCAGCGTTCGCAAAAACGGTCGCACGAACGAGCTGGAAATGGTCGCCGACTTCGAAATTCGTCATTTCTTGAGTCGTTTCGAGCTGATGGGCGCGCTCAAAGACGCGACGCTCGGGCCGAAAATGTTGGGCAAGAAAAAGCTGCACTTCAAACTGGGCTCGCCGGTTAAAGACAAGGCGATCGTGAAGCGCATCTTCGACAAGTGCGGCGTGAAAATCTGAACGACGAACGTTTGAAAGAGGTTTCGAAAATGAATATCGGTTATTACCCGGGTTGCGCTCTGCACGGTTCGTCGGACGATTACGAAACGTCGGTGCGCGCGTGTTTGAAGGCGTTGGGCGTCCAACTCGACGAACTTCAAGATTGGATTTGCTGCGGCGCGACCGCGGCGCACTCGATCAACAAGAAGCTGGCGACCGCGCTTCCGGCCCGCAACTTGGGGATCGCGCAAAAAATGAATCTCGACCGCCTTTTCGCGCCGTGCCCGATGTGTTCGATGGAGCTGAAAAAGGCGAGCGACGAACTGCAAAACGACGAAGTTCGCGCCGAGATGGAAAAGATCGTCGAAACGCCGCTCTCCGGCTCGGTCGACGTGTTGAATCTGATTCAAGTTTTCCAAGCGGTCGGATACGACGCCATCGCCGAAAAAGCGACGCGCAAACTTGAAGAATTCAAGCCGGCCTGCTATTACGGCTGCCTTTTGACGCGTCCGCCGAAGACGTTGAAATTCGACGACTTCGAACATCCGACGTCGATGGACGAGCTCCTCGCGAAACTCGGCGCGTCGCCGGTCGAATGGAACTGCAAGACGGTCTGCTGTGGCGGCGGGTTGACGCTTTGCGACCCGGACGGCGTCGCGCAAATGTCGCACCGCATCTTGAAAAACGCGCTCGATTCCGGCGCCAACTGCGTCGTCGTCGCGTGTCCGATGTGCCAAGTCAACCTCGATATGAAGCAAGCCGACGCGAAGAAACTCGGCTTGGCGGCGGACGTTCCGATCTTCTACCTGACCGACTTGGTGGGGATGGCGCTCGGCTTGAAACCGTCGCAACTCGACGTGCATCGGCACTTCACGCAAACGAAATTGTCGAAGTAGTCGAAGCGGAAAAAGATAAACGGCGTCGAAACGTTTGCGGCGCCGTTAATATAGAGAATATAGCGAAGAGAGTAAGGAGTAAATCGGCGATGGAAAACAACGCGAATCGACGTTCTTTCTTGAAAAACGCGGCGCTCGGACTGACCGGCTTGGCGGTCGGCGCGAACAACGTTCAAGCGCAAGAGCCGCCGAAATCGGCGTCCGGGGCGCGTCGCGGGAATCCGATCGCCGTTTCGAGTTACTCCTATTGGCATTTCGCGAAAGACAAGGCGCCGATGGATTGGTGTTTGCGCCAAGCCGCCGACGCCGGGTTCGACGCGTTCGAAGTCTTGGAAAAGCAGCTCGACCGCGTCGACATGCCGTACTTGAAGAGCCTGCGTCGCGACGCGTTCAAATACGGGCTGTCGCTCTGCTGTATGTCGACGCACCAAACGTTCGTGCGTCCGGACGCCGAAGAGCGCCAAAAGAATATTGAAATCACCAAACATAGCGTCGAACTGGCCGCCGAAATGGGGATTCCGGCGATCCGCGTCAACACCGGTCGCTGGGACTCTTGGGGCAGCTTCGACGCGCTGATGGAACACCGCGGGATCGAAAATCCGCTCCCGGGGCACACCGACGAGGAAGCGTTCGGCTGGGTCGTCGACGCGTTCGAGAAAATTTTGCCGTGCGCCGAAAAGAACGGCGTGATGCTTTGCCTCGAAAATCACTGGGGCTTGGCGCGCACCGCCGACGGGTTGATTAAAGTTCTCGACGCGATCGACTCGCCGTATTTCGGTTGCTGCCTCGACACCGGCAACTTCCTCGACGACACGGTCGAGCAGTTCGAAAAGGTCTTGCCGCGCGCTCATTTTGTGCAGGCGAAAACTTATTACGGCGGCGGCTTGTGGTACTCGCTTCCGCTCGATTACGCTAAATACGGGGAACTCTTCCGGAAATACAACTACCGAGGTTTCGTTTCGCTCGAGTTCGAGGGAAAAGAAAACCCGGCGACCGCGATTCCGAAGAGCTTGGCCCTGTTGCGCGAAAACTTGTATTTTAACGAATAATCTTATCAAATCGCACAGGAAAAAGGAGCGCCGATGAAAACGACGCGCGGAAAATTATTGGCCTTATTGGCGACGACGGCGTTTTGCGTCGCTCCGTCGACTTTTGCGCAGGACGCGCCGACGCTGCCCGAGGGCGTCTCGGTGAAGTTCGAGAAAACGGAGAACCAACCGGCGGTCGCGATCGCGACGGTCGACGGCGTCGAAACGCGAATCGAAGCGTTCGAACCGCTCGACAAATTGCCGGAGCAAGTCCGCGAATACGTCCGCGCCGAATGGACGAAAACCGGCGAATTTCCGGCGAAAACGATCAAAGTGGAAGTCGACGTTACCGACGCGCCGGAAGCCGCCGAGTGGGCCGAGTCCGCGAAAAACCGCCTGATTTACTGGTTCCCGAAAATCGTCGAAGCGCTCGACGGCAAAGACGCGGTCGCGAAAATTCCGGACGATTATACGATTCGCTTGGTCTTCAAAAATATGGACGGCGTCGCTTACGCGGCGGGTCGCGAGATTACCGTTTCGAGTAATTGGATTAAGAAGAGTCCGAACGATTTCGGTCTCGTTGTTCACGAAGCGACGCACGTCGTGCAAGCGTACCGTCGCGGCGAATTTTGGACGACCGAAGGAATCGCCGACTACGTCCGCTATTACGTTTCGGAACCGCGTTCGCGCAACCATTGGCGTATCGACCCGGAACGCTCGAGCTACAAACAAGGCTACGGGATTGCCGCGACGTTCTTCGATTGGATGATTCGCGAAAAAGACCCCGAATTTTTGATGAAATTGCACCGCGCCCTGCGAGCCCGCAAAAACGGCGAAAAGTTTTTCGCGGAAGAGTATCAAACGACTCCGGACGCGCTTTGGAAAGAATTTGTCGAAACGTTGTAAAACGTTTTCATTGTTATTATTAATACGAACGAGACGATTAAATGGCGAAGATTGGCGTTTTTACGTGTTGGTGCGGCGAGAACATCGCCCGCCACGTGGATTGCGACGCAGTGTCGAATGCCGTGGCTAAGCTCCCCGGCGTTCACTGCAGCCTGAATTATAAGTATATGTGTTCCGAGCCGGGTCAAAATATGATCGCCGAAAAGATCAAGGAACTCGGGCTCACCGGCGTCGTCGTCGCGAGCTGCTCGCCGCATATGCACTTGAAGACGTTCCGCAAAACGGCGGAAAACGCGGGCCTCAATCCGTATCTGGTCGAAATGGCGAACATCCGCGAGCAATGCTCTTGGGTTCACTCCGACCGCGAAATCGCGACCGCGAAAGCGATCGAACTGATCGGAATGGCGGTCGAAAAGGTGCGTCGCAACCACGCGCTCGAGCCGATTAAAGTCCCGGTAACGAAGCGCGCGCTCGTGATCGGCGCCGGCGTCGCGGGGATTCAAGCGGCGCTCGACGTCGCGGCGGGGGGCGTCGAAGTCGTCGTCGTTGAAAAAGAGCCGTCGGTCGGCGGCAAGATGGCGGGGCTCTCCGAAACGTTCCCGACGCTCGACTGCTCGCAATGCATTCTGACGCCGCGTATGGTCGAAGTCGGCCAACACCCGAACATCAAGTTGATGACGTACTGCGAAGTCGAGAAAGTCGAAGGCTTCGTCGGCAACTTCAAGGTAACGATCCGCAAAAAGGCGCGCTACGTCGACATTACGAAATGCACCGGTTGCGGCGCCTGTTGGAACGCTTGCCCGATGAAGGGTAAAATCGACAACGCGTTCGACTTCAACCTCGGGTTCGGCCACGACAAGAAGCTCGGCAAACGCTCCGCGATTTACGTTCCGTTCCCGCAAGCGGTTCCGGCGCGCCCGACGGTCGACGCGGAAAACTGCCTGCGCCTCAAGAGTATGAAGAACGGCAAAGAGCTTTGCGGCGTCTGCCAAAAGCAATGCGCCGCCAACGCGATCAACTTCCACGACCAAGACGAACTGATCGAAATCGAAGTCGGCGCCATCGTCGTCGCGACCGGGTACCAGCTCTACAGCATCGGCAAAGAGCAAGAAAACCCGAACATTCAAGGTTACGCCGAATACGGTTACGGCAAATATAAGGACGTCGTCGACTCGCTCCAATTCGAGCGCATCATTTCGGCGTCCGGCCCGACCGGCGGCGAGCCGTTGCGACCGTCCGACGGGCGCGTTCCGGAGAAGATCGTCTTCATCCAATGCGTCGGGAGCCGCGACAACGCCAAGGGGATTACGTACTGCTCGAAAATCTGCTGTATGTACACCGCGAAACACACGATGTTGTACAAGCACAAGGTTCACGACGGCGAAGCGCACGTCTTCTATATGGACATTCGCTCGGGCGGGAAGAAATACGACGAGTTCGTCCGCCGCGCGATCGAGCAAGACGGCGCGATTTACCACCGCGGCCGCGTTTCGAAGATCGAAGAGCAAACGGTCGACGGCGTGAAGAAGCTGATGGTGTACGGCGCCGACACGCTGTCCGGCAAACCGGTCGTCGTCGAAGCCGATATGGTCGTTTTGGCGTGCGCGATGACGCCGACGACCGGCGCGCCGCAACTGGCGCAAAAGTTGTCGGTCGGGTACGACGAATACGGGTTCCTTAGCGAATCGCACCCGAAACTCCGTCCGGTCGAAACGAACGCGGCGGGCGTTTTCGTCTGCGGCGCTTGCCAAGGCCCGAAAGACATTCCGGAAACGGTCGCGCAAGCGTCCGCGGCGGCCGGCAAGGTTCTCATTATGCTGAGCCAACCGAACCTGACGCGCGAACCGGAAATCGCTCGCGTCGACGAACGCCTCTGCGCGTCCTGCGGCGCCTGCGTCAAAGCCTGTCCGTTCCAAGCGATTACGAAAGAAGAAATTCGCGACCGCAACGGAAATTTGGTCAAAACGACGTCGCGCGTCAACCCCGGCCTCTGCATGGGGTGCGGCACCTGCGTCGCCGTCTGCCCGTCGAAATCGGTCGACCTCATCGGCTTCACCGACGACCAAATTTACGCGCAAGTCGAGTCGTTGGCCGACTAACGCCGACGACCGGGCGAACTCGAACGCCTCGTCGAAACCGCGTCGAGCGGAGCCGACGGGGCGCTCCGTCGCCAACCGCAAACGGAATAAAACGTTGATTGGCCGACGTCGCCGCGCCGAATCGACTCCGCTTTCGCAAGGAGCGGAGCGACCCGACGGCGACCGAAGCCGCGATTATAAGGACTTATTTTTATGAATTCCGAAACGAAAACAACCGGCGGTTTCGAGCCGAAAATCGTCGCGTTCGTTTGCAACTGGTGCACCTATTTGGGCGCCGACTTGGCCGGCACGAACCGCCTCGAATACCCGGCGAACGTCCGCATCGTTCGTTTGCCCTGCACCGGGCGCGTCGACTTCAACCTCCTCGTGAAGGCGTTCGAGGTCGGCGCCGACGCGGTGCTTGTTTCCGGTTGCCACCCGGGCGACTGCCACTACGCCGCCGGGAACTTCCACGCCCGTCGTCGTTGGGGGCTCTTCCGCGAACTCCTCGACACGCTCGGCGTCGACTCGCGCCGCGTTCATTTCTCTTGGATTTCCGCCGCCGAAGGCGCGAAGTTCCAAAAGCTCGTTACCGAGATCGTCGAGAAGACCCGCGAACTCGGCCCTTACGAAGATTACAAAGCGATCGTCGCCGAAAAGTAACGTCGCCCCGCCGCGAAGAACGGTTCGACCGCCGACGGCGACGGCGAACCTCGCGTATCGAAAAAACGATTAACGAGTAAAACGATAAAATATTATGGAAAATCAACTTAGAAACGCGATTCGGAAACTTCTCGAAGAGAAGACCGTCGACGTCGCGATCGGGTACGGACGCGTCGGCGTCGGCGGCGCGGTCGGAGCGGTTTTCGTTACGGATCCGAGCGAAGTCGACCGCCTCGTTTGGAACGCCGAATGTCGTCAAAATCTCGCCGTTCACCTTTCGCGCCCGGAAGTGAAAGCGCTCGGCAAACCGGCGATCGTCGTGAAAGGTTGCGACGCTCGCGCCGTCGTCGTGTTGGCGAACGAAGGCCAAATCGACCGCGAGAACGTCGTCGTTGTCGGCGTCGTTTGCGAAGGAATCCAAGGCGCGGACGCGAGCGGCGTCGCGACCGGAACCCTTCTCGACAAATGCGTTACTTGCGTCGAACACGCCGCGCAAAACGTCGATATTCTCATTGGCGACGCCGCGAAAGCCGCCGAACTCGACGCCGCGAACGCGCCGAACGCCAAGACCGCCGGGAAACAAGCGAAGTTGGCCGCGCTCCTCCAAAAAACGCCGGAAGAGCGCTTCCAATATTGGCGCGACGAATTTTCGCGTTGCGTTCGCTGCCACGCTTGCCGCCAAAGTTGCCCGCTTTGCTACTGCAACCGTTGCGTCGCCGACAAAAACCGTCCGACGCGCATCGACACGTCGGCCACGCTCAAAGGGAACTTCGCTTGGAACATCCTGCGCGCGTTCCACTTGGCCGGTCGTTGCGTCGGTTGCGGCGCCTGCTCCGCCGCCTGCCCGGCCGGGATCGACCTCGATTTGTTGAACTTGACGCTCGCGAACGCCGCCGACGAACAATTCGGTTACGTCGCCGGGAAAGAACTCGGCGCCGCGCCGTTGATCGGGACTTACGCCGAGAACGATAAGGAGGAATTTATCCGATGAGCCAAGTCGTTACGCTGGAACAATTAAAGAAACTGGCCGCCGACAAATTGAGCGCGGGCGCTCGCGTCGTCGCGCCGGTCGTCGACGGCGGTTTGGTTTCCTTCAAAGAAATCTCCGACGCCGCGCAAGCGACGTTCGCGCCGCAAGTTCGCGTTCAGAATTCGATTAAGGAATTTTTCTTCCCGAAGCACGAAGTCATTTTCACCTTCGTTCGCAAGGGAAACGACGTCGAAGTGATCGACGCGCCGGACTTTGAAGACGACCAAATCATCATCGGCGCTCGTCCGTGCGACGCGGCGGCGCTCCCGATTTTGGATCCGCTCTTCGGTTGGGACTACCAAGACCGCTTCTTCCAACAACGCCGCGCCAAGACGACGGTCGTTACGTTCGCCTGCAAAGAGACGGACGCGCACTGCTTCTGCTCGGCGGTCGACGGCGGCCCGGACAACCAAGCCGGTTCCGACGCGATGCTCTTCGACCTCGGCGACGGTTCGTTCGAAGTGCGAACGTTCACCGACAAAGGCGCCGCGCTCTTCGCCGGAATCGCGACCGAATCGGACAAAACCGGTTCCGCTTGCGCTCCGCCGACGTGCGATTTCGACGTCGAAAAGGTCGCCGTTTGGATTACCGAAAACTTCGGTTCGCCGGAGTGGGAAAAGCTGTCGTTGCGTTGCGTCGGTTGCGGCGCTTGCGCTTACGTCTGCCCGACGTGCCACTGCTTCGATATCGTCGACGAAGGCTCGTACTCGAAGGGCCAACGCGTCAAGAACTGGGACGCTTGCCAAGCCGGCATGTTCACTCTGCACGCGTCCGGACACAACCCGCGCTCGACGCAAGGGAAGCGCCAACGTCAACGTTTGACGCATAAATTCTCGATTTATCCCGGGAAATTCGGCCCTTACCTCTGCACCGGTTGCGGCAACTGCTCGCGTTCGTGCGGCGCGTCGTTCGGCGTTCGTCCGGCGCTCGAAACGTTGAACGCCGACGTCGTTCAAAACCAAGAAGACTAACGAGAATTCGACTCGATTAAAACGCGGCGCGCTTCTTTCCGACGGCGCGCCGCGGACACGAAGGAAGAACAATGGAAAATATTTACAAGCCGGACGCGATGGAAGTCCTTGAAGTTACGCAGGAAACGGCGGACGTCAAGCGCGTTCGCATCTGGTTCCGCGATCCGGAAAAAGCGGCGGAGTTCAAGTTCAACATCGGGCAATTCGGCCTTTACTCGGTTTTCGGCGTCGGCGAGTCGACGTTCAATATTTGTTGCTCGAACTCGAAAAAATACATCGAGTTCTGCTTCCGCAAGACCGGGCGCGTTACGGAGCGCATGTGGGACGTCGAGCCGGGCGACACGATCGGCTTCCGCGGCCCGTACGGCAACTCGTACCCGATGAAAGAGTGGGAAGGCAAGAACCTCGTCTTCGTCGCGGGCGGCATCGCGATGCCGCCGATTCGCTGCGCGATTCAATACGCCTTGGAAAACCGCGAAAAATACGGCAAAATCACGATCGTGTACGGCGCGCGCACCGTCGGCGACTTGGTTTGCAAGAGCGAACTCGACGAATGGGCGAAGTACCCGAACGTCGACGTGTTGAAGACGGTCGACCCGGGCGGGGAGACGCCGGATTGGGACGGTCGCGTCGGTTTCGTTCCGACGGTTCTCGGCGAAGCGGGCGTTTCGGGCGACAATTCGGTCGCGCTGGTCGTCGGGCCGCCGATTATGATCAAGTTCTCGCTCCCGGTTCTCGAAAAGAGCGGGTTCAGCGACGACGCGATCTTCACGAGCTTGGAAAACCGCATGAAGTGCGGCCTCGGCAAATGCGGTCGTTGCAACTGCGGTTCGGTTTACGTCTGCAAAGAGGGCCCGGTCTTCACCTTGGCCGACATGAAGGAACTCCCGGACGACTTCTAATCGTCGCGAACGGTTAGCGTTCCGAGCGAAAAGCGAAAAAGCGTCGAGCGAAAACTCGACGCTTTTTTTGTCGGCGCGTCGTCGGGAAAAAGACGACTTCTTATTCTTGCAACGCAAGCGTTTGAATGAGCGCGGTTTGCAGCAGTTGCGAAATGTTGATTCCGCTTTTCTTGGCTTCGTCGTTAAGCCATTCCGGAAGCGTAACGGTTCGGTTGACGCTTCGTTGCTTGAGCGCGTCGGCGTAGCGAACCATATCGACTTCGACCGCGCAAAGGCGCTCGTTTTCCGCCAACTCGATTTCCGTAATCGGCGACGGCTCCGGAACTTCGACGCTTCGTTTATGCATATCGTACAAAACGGCGGCGATCGCGTCTTTGGCGTTCGCGACCGCTTCCTCGAACGTTCGTCCGTCCGAATAAGCGTGAAGATCGGGAACGGAAACGCCGTACCCGACGTCGGCGTCGTATTCGAAAACGACCGGGAAAACGTATCTTGCTTTCAACATTGCTCTCGCTCCTATTATTTTTGTCGCCCTTCGCCGCGCGCGTCTTTTAGAATACGTTTCGCCGTTCCCGTCGGTATCTCTTTGCATCCGTGATTAGCGACGACGATAACATAGTCGAAATCGGGATTGACGTAAAATTCATGGCTTCCATTACCTTGGCGGTCGAACGTCCAACCCAATTTTTTAAGTTCTTTGATTAGCTCGCGATAATTCATAAGCGGCCTTTAATTTTCTTGTCGTTTTATACATTAAATATAACATGTGTTTAAACCGTTGTCAAGCCCGCGTCGACAAGAAATAGAAACCGGCGGGAACGCTTAAAAACGCTCTCGCCGGTTTTCGTCGTTGGGCGCGTTAAACTAACGCTTGCCGCCGCTTAGATTTTCGACAGGTCGACGACGAACGTCGCTTGGCGAATCGCTTTCGAGCGCGGGTCGAAGACGCGAATTTCGATTTGAACGCTCTTGAGCGGAACGTCGTAAGGCGGCGGGTAATTTTGGAGTTGCGCCGAAGTCGGGGTCGCGTCGAGCGGAACGTCGGCGAGCGAACCGTTCGCGAGTCGCGTATAACCGGCGACGGTCGCGGACATATAATCGTCGTAAAGGTAAAGGTCGCGCTGGTACTGCTCCGTCCAAGTGTCGTAAACGCAAGGGAGGAAGAGCGAGTTCGTATAATCCGACCAACGTCCGAAAGAGCGCAAGTCGTTCGGGTCGTCGGCGACCGCCTCGCCGCTCGCGACGCCGGAGCCGAGGTCGACGTAAGCGTTTTCGCTTTCGTCCCAAACGCGGACGTTAAAGCTAATAACGTTCGTTAACATTACGTCCTGGTTGAGCGTCAAGTCTTTGTTGTAACCGTTGGCGCGGAGGTCTTCGGCGTTGCGGCGCAGGTCGCCGGTTTCGAAATCGACTTGATCCCAAACGTGCGGCGAATCCCAGTAATTAATGAACGGCGCGCCGAGAACCGGAAGCGCGTTCGCCGAGTACGTTCCCGACGCCAACGCGGTCGAGCCGTCCGTCGTCAACGACAGTTCCTGTTGGAAA
The DNA here is from genome assembly GCA_017435375.1 of Thermoguttaceae bacterium. Classification (GTDB taxonomy): domain Bacteria; phylum Planctomycetota; class Planctomycetia; order Pirellulales; family Thermoguttaceae; genus RUG369. Next base: position 6,046 of record JAFSFF010000516.1, on the reverse strand, counting down.
CCGGCCCAAAACGCGTCGTTCGTCGTTCCGTCGTTGCGGAAACCGCTTCCGGCGCCGGTCGAGTCGACGTCCGAACGCGCCGCGCCGTTGAAGGAACCGTCGGCGATTTTTACTTGCGAATCGCGAGCGTCGCTGTGTCGCCCAAACGGAGCGCCGGCGCGGAAATTCGGGCCCGCGCTTTCTTGGAGCGTCGCCGTTCGGAGCCAATACCAAGCGCCGTTCGCGCCGTGCAACGGGAGGGGGCCGCGTTCCAAATTGGAATTATCCGGGTGAAGAGCTTGACCGCAGGCGTTCCAATAAAAATAGCGGTTTTCACGGTTCGACAGGTCGCCGAGCGTGTTCGCGACGAGAACGCCGTCCGCGCCCATATGAACGGAAACGTCGTAATATTGGTAAAAACCGAAGCCGTGTCGCACGTTTTCATACGCGACGCCCGCAAACGGGGAGTCGGAAATAAAAGCCGCTTGTTTCAGCGCTTCGAAGCTCTCTTGGAGGCGTTCGTTCGAGACGAGCGGCAAGACGCGGCGGTAGAGCGTCGTCCCGCGAACGAACCAGATAATTTCGGCGTATTCCGATTCGATCGTCGTCGGAACGCCGTCGACGATTTGTTTATAAACGTTCCCGTCGGCGTCGGTCGCGGTCGCGTAAACCGGTTCGATGAAACGTCCGCGGAACGGTTGCCCGTCCGGCGCTTTCGCGGTGAAGGAGAGGATATCGTCGAGGTCGCCGACCGTCGTGTCGACCGCTTCCGCGACGCCGTTCGCGTCGACGTCGTTCGTCGTTTGGAAACGTTCCAAGTCGATAGCGACGTCGCCGACGGCGAACGGATTCCCGCCGTTTCCGGCGGGCGCGGCCGGCGCGACGCGGTCGAACGGGCCGCCCATCCCTTCGACGTAACAGAAGAACCCTTCGTCGCGGCGGGAGTTGCGCGGCGGGGCGAGCGTTACCGACGTCGCTTCGAGGTCGGCGGTCAAGCGGTTTTTCGCGTTGCGCAACGCGTTCGACATTTCCATCGAACTCATCGTTTCGTTCATCGAGCCGCCGACGTTGCTGAAGATGCGGGCGACCGCGTACATCAGCGTCAGCGCCAACGTGATCGACGTCAAAATTTCGAGAAGCGTAAAACCGCGGCGCGGCGACAGGGCGTTCGATCGGCGGGAAAATAAGCTCTTGGTCATCGTCTTGTTTCGCTCCGTTGCTGGTTCAACTCGGCTTCCGGAAACGCGGCGCTCGACGGGAAAACGTCCGAAACGGCGCGTCGGCGACCGGCGAAAACGGCGCGGTCGACGGAAAACGGAAGCGGATTCGACGCTTGCCCGCCGGACGTCCCGGCGTTCGTCGAAGAGTTGGAGGCGACGTTTAGACGCTTGGCGACGGCGCGGCGTTCCCAAGTTTCGCGTTCCAACCGACCGTTTTTAACGCTTTTGCCGTTTCGCGGCGTTCTACGAAACGTCGAGCGGCGAAGCGGAGCGTTTTAACGACGTCGAAGCGACTTAAAACAACGTTAAAACGCGCAAAACGGGGGAAATAGCGAAACTCGGCGACGGGCGCGGCGCGGCCCGAAGCGTCCGAAAACGTTCCGACTCTATTTTAATCTTTTTTCGCCTTTACGTCTACCGATTTTCGCGCCGTCGACCGATTTTTTTCGATTTTATTTCCGGTTTTGCGTCGTTTTTTCCGCCGCGACGGAATTTATCGGGGAAATTTGGTTGACAAAGGGCTTCGCGTCCGGTATCCTTAACGTTGCGACGCGGAATTTTTTAGCGTTCGAAGGGCGAACGGCGTTCTCGGCGTCGCGACCGGGAAAATGTTTAACGAAATCTCGACCAAGAAAGGCGAAATAATGAAAACGCGTTGGTTCTCTTGGATGTTGGCGTTAGCGGCGGTCGCTTCGACCGGGAACGTTTGGGCGGCGGAAGCGGCGAAAATCCCGTTTGCGCTCGACGGCGCTTACGCGACCGGCGTCGCGGCGGCGGAAACGAAAGTCGACGGCGACGTTTCGGCGACGCGGTACGTCGCGGCGGACGGCAAGTTGGCGGTCGACGTGCGCGTCCGAACGTTCGACGGCTTCCCGGTTCGCGAAATTTCGACGTCGCTAACAAACCTCTCCGCGACGGAGCCGACCGACGTCGTTCAAAATTTGCGCGTTTTCGCCGATTCCTTCGCGCTCCCGAACGCCGACTCGACCGCGACGCTCGACCTGCTCCGCGGCTCGACTTGCGTTCCGGAAGACTTCGCGCCGTTGAATTTCGCGTTGAAACCGGGCGAAGAAAAAACGTTCGCGACCCCGAGCGGGCGGTCGTCGAGCGAATTCACCCCGTTCATCGACGCGAGTTTCGGCGACAAAACCGGCGCTCTTTTCGCGATCGGTTGGACGGGCGACTGGAAAGCGCGCTTCGCCAACGAAGGCGGTTCCTTGCGCGTCGAACTCGGAATGGAGCGTTGCGGAATGAAGCTGAATCCGGGCGAAACGCTCCTTCAGCCGTCCGTTTTGGTTTTTGAACGCGACGGGAAAACGCGTCGCGAATTCAAAACGGTCGTTCACCGCTTTATGCGCGAGCATATGTCGCCGCGCGACGCCGAAGGAAAGATCGTCCCGCCGATTCTCGCGATCACCGCCGGCGGAGGGAACAAAACGCCGCAAATGATGCTCGACATTCTCCAATATCGCCTCGACGCCGGGATTCCTTGCGACACGTACTGGGTCGACGCCGGTTGGTACGGCGCGCCGCACGAGACCGATCCTTACCCGAACTGCGGGCCGGACTGGTACCGCTTCGTCGGCGATTGGCGCGTCAACACGACGACGCACCCGACCGGCGACCTCCTTCCGATCGCCGACGCCGTTCATAAGGCCGGAATGCGCTTCCTCCTTTGGTTCGAGCCGGAGCGCGTGCACGAGTCGGCGCCGGTCGTGAAGGAGAACCCCGATTTCGTCGAGGGCGCGCTCTACAATTACGCGAATCCGGAAGCGTTAAAGCGAATCCAAGACGTCGTTTACGGAACGATCGAGAAACACGGGATCGACGTTTACCGCCAAGACTTCAATATGGAGCCGACCGGTTTCTGGGCGAAGCTCGAAGCGAAGGAAGGCGCCGATCGCGTCGGCGCCGTCGAGGCGAAACACGTCGCCGCGCTGTACAAGTTTTTGGACGACATGCGGGCGCGCTTCCCGAACATTTTGCTCGAAAACTGCGCGTCGGGCGGTCGCCGAATCGACTTCGAGATGGTTCGCCGAGCGCATTCGTACTGCCGCAGCGACTATTTCATCGGAATGAAACCGGGCGACACGGCGATTAACCTCGGGCAAAATATGACGCTCAACTCGACGCCGTTCCTGCCGTTCCAAGGCGGCGAAACGAACTGCGTCGCGGTCGGCGACGATTACGGCTTTATGAGCGTCGTTTCGTCCGGAACCGTTTTCACTCCGACCGACTTCGACGGCGGAATCGTTCGCCGCAAGTTTACCGACGCCGAAACCGCTTGGTTCCAAAAGATGTTCGGTTTGACGGCGCGCTTGCAAGCGTACTATATGGGCGACTTTTACCCGTTGACCGACGAAACCGGCGCCGCCGACGACGTTTGGTGCGGTTGGGCGTTGCACCGCCCGACCGAAAACGACGGATTCGCGCTCGTCTTCCGCCGCGCCGCCGCGCCGGAGGGAACGAAAACGTTCGAACTCCCGGCGGTCGACCCGACGGCGAAATACGAAGTCGAATTTTTCGACGGAACGAAGAAAATCGTTAGCGGAGAGGAACTTGCGACGCTCGAAGTCAACTTGGAACCGCGTTCGTTTTTCCTCGTTATTTACAAGAAAATCTGACGGCGATTTGAACGACGTCGCGTCGAGCGTTTTTCGCGTTCGACGTTGAATTTTAGCGGCGAGCGGACGTCGTAAAACGCGGCGACCGCTCGCGTTGCGTTCTTAAGAGAAAGACGGCGAAAATTGGAAACGCAAGGCGGAACGGTCGACGAAGCGGCGATAAAGAACGCGTCGAAATCGACGTTGCGGAATTGGCGACGTCTTGGCGCAAACCCAAACGGTCGCTTGACGAAACGCGCGAACAAAACTTGTTCGACGAAGCGCCGCGTTCCGATCGAGTATTTAACAAATCGCGCAAACGTCGAGTTTATAAGGCGTTTCGTCGAGTTCGTCGACGCGAACGGCGTTCCGCTTCGCGACGCGCTGGGAGCGTTGGCGTCGGCGATTTTGCGCGAGCGACGCCTTGTCGATAAAATGAACGTCGTCGACGTTTTGAACGCGGAGCGGTTCGCGCCGGTTCCCGAGGTCGCCGGTTGGACGCCGCCGCTCGGCGAAACGGATCTCCTTGGCGCGGCTTATCTTGCGGCGACGTTCGAAGGCGAGCGGAATTTGAAGGGCGCGTATTACACGCCCCGAAAAATCGCCGAAACGACGACCGCCGATTTCGACTTTTCCGGCGGTAAAACCTTTTGCGACCCGTGTTGCGGCGGCGGCGCGTTTTTGACCGCGTTAAAAAACGTCGACCCGGAGCAAATTTTCGGCGGCGATTTCGATCCGATCGCCGTTTTTATCGCGAAAATTAATCTTCTGCTGAAATTTCCGAACCGCTCGTTCGCGCCGCAAGTCGTTTGTTGGGACTTTTTAAGCGACGGAGCAAAGGAAAAAGCGCGCGCCGCCGGGTTTCCGGAAAAATTCGATTTCGTCGCGACGAATCCGCCTTGGGGCGCCGCGACGACGCCGTGTAAAAAACGGAAAGAGCAAATCGCCGAAAAACAAACGTTAGCGTTGGAAGATTTTGCGACGAAGGACGCGTTCGAACGTTTTTTCGCGAAGGCGTTCGATTGGGCGAAACCGGGCGCCGCCGTTCGTTTTTTATTGCCGGAGTCGGTTCTTAACGTCGCGTCGCATCGGGACTTGAGGCGTTTTCTGACGGAGCGCGTTCGGCTGGAGCGGATAACGTTTCGCGACGAAACGTTCGCCGGAGTCGCGACAAAATGCGTCGTTGTGTCGACGCGTTGCGATTCGCCGTCGGAAACGTTGGAAGTCGAGGACGCGCAAGGCGTTCGAATTGCGACGCCCGCGCCGTTTTTCGCGACGAAGAATCGCGTTTTTTCCTTTCCGACGCCGGAAGACGAGGCGATTTTGCGTCGCGTTCGCGAACTCGGGCGTTTTGACTTAAGCGAAAGCGTTTGGGCGCTCGGCGTCGTTACCGGGAATAATCGAGAGATTCTAAAGCGCGTTCCGGAAAAGGGTTGCGAAGCGATTTACACCGGTAAGGAAATCGAGCCGTTCGTCGTCAAGCCGCCGCAGTTTTACCTGCGTTACGACCGTTCGCGGTTACAGCAAGTCGCGAAAGAGGAAATTTATCGGGCGCCGGAAAAGTTGGTTTACCGTTTTGTTTCGAAGCGGTTGACGTTCGCTTACGACGCGTCGCAACGCCTTTTTTTGAACAGCGCGAATATGTTGATTCCGCGAGTTCCCGGGGCGAGCGTCAAAACGGTCGCCGCGCTGTTGAATTCGGAGCTGTTTCAATTCTTTTATTCGCAAACGTTTGCGAGCGCGAAAGTCTTGAAAAGCGAATTGTCGGAGCTTCCGCTTCCGAAAATCGATTCGACGTTGAATCGGCGTTTGGAGCGTTGCGTCGCCGAGATCGTCGCGGGTTCCGACGAACGCGTTGTCGAGATAAACGACGTAATATTCAGATTTTACGGCCTTTCTGGTGCGCAAGTTCGGCGCGTTCGAGAAAAAAACGCCCAAGAAATAAAGTGCGTTAAAACGCGTTATTAAAGAGTTTGAAGACGAAAGGAAACGTTTTGCGCATTTATTTTACCGCCGAGGAAATCGCCGCGGCCGTCGAGCGCGTCGCGGCGCAAATTAACGATTATTATCGTAAGACGCCGGACGACAATATTTTAGTCGTCGGCGTTTTGAAAGGCGCGACGATTTTTTGCGCCGATTTGGCGCGCAAATTTGATTTCCCGCTCGAAATCGATTTCGTTCGCGTCGCAAGTTACGGCGACGCGCGAGTTTCGAGCGGAACCGTCGCGCTGACGAAGGACGTCG